>JBKBVP010000266.1:0-2870 GCA_046289495.1 Candidatus Kapaibacteriota bacterium
CGAGTCTTTTTTCTGGGTTCTGGCATACTCTGCGATGAAGGAAACCCTATCTGGCAACCCAAAACCAAAGAATACACTTGAAATGTAGTAGTCATCGTTCAAATAAAAACTCCCACCAAGGTAGGATGTTGTCCCCTTGATTAATTCTGGTGGAGAAAGCATCCCCCTGGTAGCCAATCCAACAGAGTTGTTTTTGACAAGCGGTACAATTGTATCTTTTCCATTAATTCTTGCAGGTACATTAAATTCGCTGAGGTTTTTGGTAGTGAAGACGCCACCAGATAGACTAAGCCAGGATAAGTTCTCGTAATCAATTTGAGCACCCCATTCAGCATAGTCGTGGGGTACAACCGGATGTCTATCCCTACTTGCAATAGCATAACGGACGAACATTGTATGGTCGTCCCATTTTTGCCCGATAGGTGGTAAAAAATATCCTAAACGAAGCGATGGCAAATTCTCGGAAGGTCTTATGTACATACTGAAGGTATAAGGCTGTTGTGCCTGATATCTCTTGTCCTTTTCAATTTCATAAGATAGGTTGTATGTGCCTTCCAAAAGCATCCAGCCCACAGGTTGTACAACTAAATATGGATTAAGTTGCATTAACATGTAATCTCTTTTGCTCCCAGCAAGACCAGATGGCCAACGTGCTGATTGCCACCGTACATCAAACCCGAATAGAATCTTATCATCAAGGTAGGAGTTTCGAGCAAGCAGGTTGTCGAAAAACTTTCTCAGCCCTAACCATTCTGGATTTAATAGAGTTATATCTTTTCGAGAAAGCCAACCGCCGATCGAACGAACCCCACCGCCTTGGACATTTACGTGGCAGGCACTGCATTTAGTGCCGTAGGTTTGCAAGATTGAGTATTGGGGGCGAGCGCTAAGTTCGTGCCCCCAAATAATTAACAAAATTATAGTCAATACACTTTTTGCTTTCATAGACAAACAAAATTTTAATTCAATGCTTCAATAGTATTTTTTAGCAAAGCTTTTGCATATTTATAGTTATGAACACCGTAACTTCGGTCTTTGGCAACAAGCAAGTAATTCAACACTGCACCTGCTTCGAGAGCAGAAAACTTCTTTGGTTTATTTCCTGGGAGGAGAATATACTCGCTGAGCACATTTTTCCCATCAGTATTGCGAGAGACGTCAAGTAAGCCTTTGTCGATTAGTTTTTGACGAAGTTCGGCAAGAAGGTTTTTAATTTCTGTAACTTTTTCGTCAATATCAAAATTGGTTGCGCCTCTATGACAATTTGATTGAGCACAAGAAGCAACGTGTGGAATTTTGCCACTTTCGGACTCATAAGTCATTTTGAACGAATGACCACCAGCAAAGGTACCGTAAGGTTGTGCCATGTGACAAGTTATACATCCATCTTTTATAAGAGACTTATGAGGATTCATACTTGGATATGGTGATGAACCCGGGATTTCAAATCCACCGACGCCCGCAAGTATATTGGCGTTCATACTATAATGCGGACCCCAACGGAAGTTGGAAATTGTTACGCTATCGCCACCAACTTTAGGTAGAGGTACAACATCACGAGCTTGGTGGCATTTTACACAGAGATTTCCGTTTCCAAAGTCGACGGTCTGTCCACCGTAACGTAATTTTACAGGCGAGGTATAAGTTAAATTGAAATCGGAAGTATCATACTTAGTATGAACATAGTGGCAGGTACGACAATTCACACCTGTGGGATGCGGAATAGGAGCAATTGTAGTATCCAGATTTGTTGTCAAAGATTCTCGAAAGCCTTCGTGAGTGTGGCAAGTTGCGCATTGTGTACGATTTGCAGTAGCAAATGCTTCTCCAAGGTAATGAAGAGAGTTGTGAAATTGCATTTTCTTTGATAGTAAAAATGTTGACGACTCGTGGCAAACTGCACAAACGGCCGTGCCAGGTGTCCCATCTTTTCCGTCTTTACCCGGAGGTCCGGCAGGACCCTCTGGGCCAGTACAAGAGAAAATACCAGAAATTAAAAAACCGATGAGCAAAACCGAAGTCAATTTTTGTAGATTCCTCAACATAGATACCTCACTAAAATGTTTGAAATACAAAATAAGCAATAAAATGGTAACAATAATAATCAAAATTTTGAACTCTTTTTTTTTCTATTTAACAAGGTTGCTATCTTATCCTCAGCTAAATAATTTTTCCAATTGTTCACTGAGTTAAGTTCCTTAAAAACAACATAATGTGTGAAATTATGGATAATAATGCTCATTTTCTCCGATTTCTAACATTACCAAAGTGCAATATATAACAAGTTCTTTTAAAGATGTGCCTAAAACTTTGTTCTAAATTAAAAATGTAATTTCTGTAAAATTTTGTTGCTTGCTTAGCCAAATTTTGTAAATTTGTAGATTAACAAGTATCTTTGAAAAATGAAATCACAACTCTTTCTAATTTGCTTACTATTTAATTTTGTCTTAAATCTCTTGAATGCCTCTATTCCAAGAATTTCATACACTATTCCGGACGTTGGGTATCCTGGTATGGGTATTTACGTGGAAGTTATTTCTCCGCACGATGCTTTTGGAAATTTTGGTCCTGATACATTTCTAATCAACAATAATGGTCGAATTAAAATTATTTTTGATAGACCCGAAGACTCTTCTAAAATCATAGTAGGTCCTATTTCTGTTACTTGGCTTGGTAGGTTGCTTTCCACTTATTTCTTCATCAATCCATTTCTCGAAGAGCCCAATAGTTCTGATTGGACTTTGCTCGATAGCAAATTTCGTATACCATTTAGGGTAATGGTCGATGGAAATTATTCAAATGCAGATACTTTTTATATAGTCAAGCCTTACAGTTTTGGCAATTTGTTACAAACAAATCAGGTTTTTGGA
>JBKBVP010000267.1:0-2869 GCA_046289495.1 Candidatus Kapaibacteriota bacterium
GAAGGACTCTTGGAAAAGGAAATCGACCCCGAAACATATTTTCTTGGACCTCAAGACCAACTAACAATCTCAATTGTTGCAACCAGGGCAAGAGAAATCGAGGTGGAGGTATCTCCCGAAGGAAAGGTTTCAATACCAGAAGTTGGGATTGTCAACGTAAAGGGATTAACACTTTCGCAAGCACAGAACCTAATCATTGAAAAAATTAAAACAGTTTTAAAAGCAACAGAAGTGAATGTGCTACTCCGCAATATAAGAAAATTCAAAGTGTCTGTCTCTGGCGCAGTACAAAAGTCGGCTATCGTCGCCGCAACAAGCACCGACCGTGTGTCTGAAATAATAGACAAAGCAGGAGGATTTAAAGAAAAGGCGTCTTTAAGAAAAATTTTACTTTATCGAAATGACGGAAAAGAAATCATAAATGTAGACCTTTTAAGATTTTTCTTTTTAAACGATAAAAATGCAAATCCATTGGTAACTGGTGGCGACCACATCATCGTCCCCTTCGCCAGCGAAGACGAATACATCGAAGCCCAGGGAGAAGTAGTCAAACCCGGAAAATATGAATACAAAGAGGGTGATTCTCTCTCGACCTTGATAAGATTTTCCCAAGGATTTACAGAATTAGCCCAATTAGACTCGGTAGAGTTTGTTAGCACCAATATTAATGGTACAGTTGAAAGAAAAATATTAAACCTTAGTCATTGGAAAGGCATAATCAACTCTACAAACCCTAACCTTGAGGGAGACTTTCCTTTGAAAATAGGCGACAGAGTTTTTATTAGAAAAATTCAGAATTGGATAAAGCCAAAGACTGTCGTAATTGAAGGAGAAGTTACCTATCCAGGACGATATGCAATTGATGAAAAAACAATTAGAATCTCGGACATACTCGTTAAATGTGGTGGTTTTACAAGCGAAGCAGATGTAGAGAAGGTCCGATTTATAAGGCAAGCTCTTCTCAACGTTGTCGACCCCGAAATGGAGCGACTTTCTCGAATTCCGCCATCGGAAATGTCCAAAAATGAATACAGATACTTTCTTTCACGCGTAAACGAGAGGAGAGGTCTTATGTCAATTAATTTTAAGAGAGTTTTAGAAAACCCTGAAAGCGACGATAACATACTTCTTCAAGATTTAGATTCTATATTTGTACCGAAAAAAAATGAATTCGTAAACATTCAAGGCCGTGTCAACAATCCTGGATTAGTTGCTTACAAGCCTGGATACAACTACTTAGATTATATACAACTTGCTGGGGGCTTTGGATTTCGAGCCGACGAGAAAGCTACTCTTGTTGTTAAATCAAAAGGAGAACAATTCCGAGCAATCGATTTTAACTATAAAATTGACCCCGGAGACAACATCCTCGTACCACCAGAAGAAGAGCTAACTTTTTTCGAAGTTTTTACTACTGCTTTGACTATCACAACTCAGATTCTGACCATTGCTGGCGTAGTTTTAGCATTCATTAGACTATAATAATTAATTATGGAAACAAAAATTGAGTTTAAGTTTTTAAAATTCCTTAAGAATGCCCTCAAGCATTACAAATTTATCATCGCATTCACTTTAATTTCATCAATCATAGTAGTAGGTATTTCATATTTATTCCCTCACAAATACGAATCCAAAGCCACATTACTACCCCCAGAGGAAATAATTGGTGGTAATCTAACAGAATTTTTAAGAGCTTTCTCCAATCTTCCTACTTTCGGTTCTGGTCGAGCTACAAAAATTCAATTATATTACGAAATGTTAAGAAGTAATGAGCTTGCAAATTTAATCGCCGCTCGAGATGAAATTCGCAAATTTAATATTTTCAAAAAATACGATTCTACAAAATTGCAAATGATGATTTACAAAGCCTTGAACGTCGATTTAAAGCAATCTGGTCTATTTATTATCACAGCAAAAGTTTCGACTGGTCTTTTCCCAAACCGCGAGGAAAAGAACGAAGCAGCATTTGCCTCTGCCACAATCGTAAAACTTGCATTAGAGGCATTAGATACCCTTGTACATACGAGAATTTCAACTCGTTCAAAAAGAAAAAGAGTTTTGATAGAAAATTTACTTGCTCAAAAAAAAATTGAATTAGACTCTATTGAAGAAGCCCTTGAAGAATTTCAGAAAAAAAATAAAATTATTGAGATTGACGAACAAAGCAAAGCGATTGTGTCCACAGCAATTAATATTGGAAGCGAATTAGCCAAGGCCGAGATTGAACTTGCTCTTTACAGGAACGAATACGAACCAAATTCTCCAATTATCAAAGCTCTTGAGGATAAAATTCAAAAACTTCGTCAACAATATTCTAAAGTTCAAACTGGTGGCTTCACTGGCACAGAAGCCTTTACCATACCATTAGAGCAAGTCCCAAGCTTAGTTCGTCAATACGCTAATCTTCTTAGAAAACAAAAAATCCTTGAACAAGTTACAATATTCCTTGAAACGCAGAAATATACCGAAACCATACAAGAAACGACTGAAATACCTGGAGTTGATGTTTTGGATAATCCCAGCATTCCTAAATCACACTCTTCTCCAAATCGACAACTATTGCTTTTGTTTACTGTTGTAATTTCCTTGTCTTTCTCGGTTATTTTAGTTTCATATCGTTATTACAAGCAAGAAAATCTTGATTAAGCATACTTCTTTCATCTCTCGGAGCCAACCCATCTGTGGATTGCTAATATAAGATTGGAAATAAATTATTCTGAAAAAAAAATTTGTAGTTTTTACATAACGAGCATACTTCGCTTTCCATAATCTCTCAGAATTATTTGCGCACAGAATTTGTCCTAAATTTTGTTATGAATCTTTTAATGATGTTAAAGTCAAATTTTAAGCTCGATGGTAAAAACAACAT
>JBKBVP010000268.1:0-2865 GCA_046289495.1 Candidatus Kapaibacteriota bacterium
ACAATATTATCAATTATTTTTTCTTTCCTCAGCAATTCGATTGCTAGAGTTATGTTCTGTATCTTCTCTCCCAAATTCGAACCCAAGGAAAGCATCACAGGTTCTTTTTTCATTTTATTCGTTCTTTGGTGAGTTCAGTTTCAATACAAGAAACAACATTGTGGATTGGTACATTCATTTTTCGAATTCTTATTGTTGCTTTAGTTAGTTTAGGAAATTTTTCAAAAATTTCGTCGAGAATATTACTTGCCACAGTTTCGATAAGATTAGTTGGTTCATCGAGAAATGCCTCTTCTATCGTATTCATAGCAAGTTCGTAATTCAATGCATAAGCAACGCTATCGTGAAGTATAGCCTCTGTTGCATCGTACCAAAGGTCGAGGTCTACTTCGTACCTACCACCCAAATCTTTTTCTTCTTGCTTCACTCCGTGGTAGGCGTAAAATTGTGCGCTCTTGATTGATAGTCGTGCTATTTGTCTTTCCATTGTTTCAAAAAAAGCAAAATTACAAAATATGATTATTTTCCAAATTGTTTTCAAAATAGAATTGGATTTTGGTGTTGTATTGAATTTTAAAAAATTGAAACTTATTGCAATTTTTGACGTATTATTCTTTTTACACACATTGATTTGGTGGTTTTATGAAAAGGAATTTTTTGAGCTTTATTTTTCTAACAATTATTTGTTTTTTTACAACAATCGCTGTTACACTCAGTGCGGATGAATTGTCTACAACAATTTTCAAGGTAGACTCCAGGGGCAAAGATGCAAAAGTGAAAATTGAAACAGTTGTTAGCTTGTTAAAAGGTGTTTCAGAAGCTACATTCGACCTGGTTTCGAAGAAATTGGAGGTAAAATTCGACCCTAAATAGATTGATTAAGAAATGATTCAACATACGGTCGAGGCATTAGGTTATCCATTTTCGAAAGATAAAACAATCCGAGACAAAAACAACTTCAAACATCCACAAGACAGTACAAAGAAATAAGTTTCCCCACAACCATTATTTAACAAAGCAACCCCAAATAACATAGCCTACCGATTTAGGTAGCCTTTTTCTTAAGCATTGGTTAATCAAGAAGACATTAGTTGTAAGCAAATCAATGTAAGTTATTACTCGAAAATTTTTAAATTCTATTGCCCAATGAGTTGTTTATATTCTTCGGCACTCAACAATTCACTGAGTTCCTCGGGATTTGTAAGTTCTATTTTAACAAGCCAACCTGATCCGTACGGGTCCTTGTTAACAATCTCTGGATTGTCGTTGACCGAGGTGTTAATTTCAAATATCTTTCCCGAAACGGGGGCATAAATATCGGCAACGGTTTTTACTGCCTCGATGGTTCCAAATGCCTCGCCTTTCTTAACTTCGGTTAAATCGCTGGGTATATCGACAAAGACAATGTCCCCAAGTTCGCTTTGAGCATGGTCGGTGATGCCAACAGTTCCAATATTATTCTCAACACGAATCCACTCGTGGTCTTTTGTGTACTTTAAATCTTCTGGAAATGTCATTTTACCCTCAAAATAAAAAACAAAATTAGCAAGTTTTTAATTAATAACAAATGCAGGCTAATTAGAAAAATATCCTCTTCGTTCCTTGGTTTACAAAATCTTGACTCTATCTTAAGAGAACAAAGCGAGTCGACATAAAGTCAAAATCTGAAAAAATTCTGATAAAGAGAGTGACCAAATTTGGCGAAATTTTCAAAGTAGCCAGTATACCACTGAAAAAGTGCAACCGACTGTTTTTTTGATTCTTCTAAGTCCCTGTACTCTTTTATACCGCCAGTTCGAATTACAATGAATTCTTGCCTGATACTTTTGGTTCTTAAATATTCAGTTGCGCATTTAGTTAGTGAGTGCGATTTTTCTTTCAAGGGAGAACCCCCAACTCCGCCACCAAAGACCGTCGTAAAATAATCAAATGTTCTTTGCTCTGCTTCTGCAATGTAGCTTTTAACATATTCGTAATTTGTTGAAGTATTACCAAAGTTTATTCCGTCGAAACCTAAGTCGATTACGATATCCAGTAGGTTAGGTACAAATTCCTCCTGGAGGTCGTTCGATAATTTTAAAATAACTGGAAGATTTCTACGGCGCTTTTTTAAAAAATTTGTAGATACATATTCCAGTCTGCCAATAAAATGTTCATCCAATCGAGTATGTTGTAATTTCTCGTGGTTCACATTCGGACAGCTCTCGTTTAATTCGATAAAATCAATATTGTAGCGCTCTGCATCCTTAAATACTTTGCAGAGAACTTCTAAGTCTGCAAATGTATTACCATCGGAAGCAATGCTTAAGCCAATCGGAAAGTCTTCGGCTTTAGAAATCTGTTGAAGGAGACTTATCACTTTATTGTAGCCCGGATTTGGAAGTCCAAGCCAGTTCGAGCTTGCCCCTGAGAAGGGATAAGGAACGAATGGATGTAGGATACCTTTGCGAAAATTACCAAGCCTTGGTTTGGGGGTGACGGTTCCGGCAAGGAACGCCCCAGCATATTGGGAATAAGCCAGTTGATAACCGCGACCATCCTTGAACATACCAGCAGCGTTGAATAGTGGAGTACGAAATTTAATACCCCAAAGTTTTATTTTAAATTCATCGGAGATGCGGATTTGCTTTAGATTTTCCTCTTTAAGTCGATTTAAAAAAAATTTGCGAAAGTACGAGTAGGTAAAGCAGGAAAAATATGGAAAGTTTTGAACCAGTGCAGATCTGACGAAGGTGTCGAGTTTAGCGAGAGCTTCGCATAGTGTCATTTTAATCAACCTTATACATAAAATTGGGTAGTTTCACTTTAATAATTGTGTATCCGCCTTCGTGGTCGCTCCATTGGTCGCCTATTGTTCCAATAATT
>JBKBVP010000269.1:0-2858 GCA_046289495.1 Candidatus Kapaibacteriota bacterium
TCCTAAAAGGTTTCTTGGATTTACTTACTGTAATGATTACTACACGGTTTATGCAAAGACCTCTACATTTCTTTGGAACTATTGGTACTTTGATTACTGTTTTTGGTTTTATCGTAAATTTGTATTTAATTATTGAATGGTTATTAGGTAAAACATATTTGAGCAATCGACCATTACTTTTATTTGGAATTACATTAATTATCTTCGGTGCTCAGCTCATCTCGATTGGATTGCTCGGCGAAATGAATGCAAAATCGCTTGCTGAAAAAGTTGATTACAATATTAGAGATAAATTCTAAAGGTGCATATATGAAAAAATATATCCTTTTATTGCTATTACTGTTTCTAAATTTTTCACTTGAAGCACAGCTGAAGGATTTAGCCTTGGAATTTGGTTTGATACCAACTTCGGTATTTGGCAACAATAGTGCCAATGCTGTATTTACACCTTCGAATCCAAGTTCTACAATTGGTGGTGGATTCTTTGGTTTTCAAAATGCTTTCTTCCTTAAAAGTGTTTGGCAGATTGGTAATACAAATTTTTCAATCCCATTTGGCTTGGAATATATTTTTTATCGAGCATATCATAGATTGCCTTATGCGCCCAAAGTTACATTTTATTTTCAGCATTTCATTGATGTACCCACTCTCTCCCTTGGTGCCCGTTATTCGTTGTTCAAACTACCATTCGCAAATGTGAGGATGTATTCTGAAATAGATGCTCGGGGCAGTTTCGTCGGCAAAAGTAATTACCGACTTCGTGTAGATTACGAAGCATTGGACTCCACGCGTGTCTATGAAGTTTCTCACAAAAATGCTGTATTCCGCTTCGGCGCTGGTTTAAAGCTTGGTTTCCTTGGCGAAATTGTTCATCCTTGGTATGCAAATATGTTCGTCTCGGTAAATTATGTTAATATTCTTGGAAGAAATAATTCACGTGGAGAACTCCTTACTCCAGTACCCGATTACGAAACTGCTGAAAATCCGGTTTATAATCTGCAACTTGCTGTGTCTATATATTACAAATTCTAATGTTGAAGAAAAAATTTACTTACAAGGCAGATTGTAAATTCTTTCGCGGAGATGTTCCTTGCCAGCCTCATAAAAAGTTTGGTGCTCTTTGCTCAGACTGCTCCTACTACATTCCACGTGAAAATATTATTTTAATCATAAAACTCGGTGCTATTGGGGATGTGATTCGTACAACTCCACTATTGTACAGAATTTTCCAGGAGCATCCACTTAGTGCGGTCTGGTGGCTAACATTGACTCCAGAGGTTGTGCCTTCGAGTGTGGATAACATCTTACCGTTGAATTCAGAGTCGATTTTGTTGCTTCAAGCAACTGAATTTTATAAAGTAATTAACCTCGACAAAGATCCCTATGCCTGCGCTTTAACCAAAACCTTGAAAGCAAAAGAAAAATTTGGCTTTACTTTAGAAAATGGTAAGCCTGCACCAGTGAATAACCTAAGCTACCATAAATTCTTAACTGGAATTTTCGACCCCGTCAACCAACAAAATACTAAGTCGTATCTCCAAGAAATCTTCGAAATTGCTGGCTGGGAGTACAACGGCGAAGAATACATTTTGGATGTCGATGATTTAGAACGATGGAATATACCTAATTATGATAAACCAATCGTGGGTTTAAATACTGGCTGTGGAGAAAGATGGACTTCTCGCCTCTGGCCTGATCATTGTTGGATTGAGTTGATCCAACTCCTTCAAGAAAATAACTACTTCCCAATGCTTCTTGGAGGCAGGGCAGAAGACGAAAAGAACCAAAGGCTATCCAAAATAACGGGTGCCTACTATCCAGGACATTTCCCCTTGAAAAATTTCATTTCATTAGTAAATCAATGTAGTTTAGTAGTAACCGCTGTTACTATGGCTTTGCACATAGCAATAGGTCTAAAGAAACGTGTTGTGTTGTTTAATAATATTTTCAATCGGCATGAGTTTGATCTTTTTGGGCGCGGCGTAATAATTGAACCTCAAAGACCTTGCAAATGCTTTTTCAGTCCCAAATGTGTCAATCCAGAATACTTTTGTATGGATTATATCTTCCCATCGAAAGTTATGGAAGAAATTAAAAATCTTTTGCAAAATAAAATTTAATTGGTAAAAGTGGTGGACTTGGGTGAAATTACGAATTTGAGTGAATATGGTTACTTGCGGGTTGCTGCTGTATCTCCGAAGCTGAAAATTGGAAATGTCGAATATAATGTCGACGAAATCATTAAGTCTCTTGGAGCACTTGAATTGGAAAATGTACAAATAGCAGTTTTCCCTGAATTGTCTTTGACTGGGTATACTTGTGCCGATTTGTTCTATCAAGATGCTTTATTGGATAATGTTTCTTTAGGCTTGGGAAAATTGGTAGATTTCTCCAGTAGGATTAATCTCTTGTTTATTGTCGGGCTACCCTTGAGGGTAGATGCCAAACTTTTTAACTGCGCCGCTATTATTGGATGTGGAAACATTTATGGTATTGTTCATAAAACATTTATTCCAAACACCAGAGAGTTTTACGAGGCAAGGTGGTTTTCTAACCATCCCAAAAGTGAGTTTATAAAGATTTTTGGCAAAGAAGTTCCTCTCGGGAATAATCTAATCTTTGTGGATAAGACACATAGTCGGATAGCTTTTGGTGTTGAAATTTGCCACGACTTGTGGGCAGTCGAACCAATCAGCACAATGCTGGCTTTAAATGGTGCAAGAGTTATATTTAATTTAAGTGCAAGCGATGAATGGATTGGAAAATCCGACTATCGCCACAATCTGGTTTTAAATCAATCTGCACGGATAAATTGCGGTTACGTATATTCTGGTAGCTCTGCTTGCGAATCGACAACC
>JBKBVP010000270.1:0-2857 GCA_046289495.1 Candidatus Kapaibacteriota bacterium
TAATTTTATAAAGTCTATGTAGCCAAGTGGTTCAGTTACAATTAAGTTTGGAATACTTAAGAATTTCGATAGCAGACCAAATTGTTCAATGTTTTTCCTTGTTCGTGGATGTAAGGGTAGAACCAAATGCAGGCTTTTGCATATGTAATCAATAACTTCAAGTATAAGTAGAAGTTGAACTTTCTCATCTACATTGCTCGGGCGGTGCAAGGTCATAACTGCAAATTCTTTATCGATTAACTTAAGTTTCGTGATAATATCACTTCCATCTACTTTAGGTAAAATGAAAAGCAAAGAGTCTATCATTGTGTTGCCGACAAAAAATATCTTGCTCGGGGAGTGCCCTTCTTTTAAAAGGTTTCTAACGCCACTTTCTTCTGTTACGAAAAGGTAATCGCAAATTGAGTCTGTCGCAATTCGGTTTATTTCTTCTGGCATGGTTCTGTCGAAGCTACGAAGTCCCGCCTCCACATGTGCTGTTTTTATGCCAAGTTTTGTTGCTGTTAGTGTTGCTGAAATAGTTGAGTTAACATCCCCAACAACGATAACAAGGTCTGGTTTCGCTTGGTAACAAATTTTCTCGAATTCAATCATAATTTTTCCTGTTTGCTCTCCGTGACTGCCAGAGCCTACACCTAAGTAAAAATTTGGTCGTGGTAAACCAAGCTCTTCGAAAAAAATTTTCGACATTTCGTAGTCGTAGTGTTGACCAGTATGACAAATTAGATGCTCCACTTCTCTATTATGCAATAAAAATTCTCTATGGATTGGAGCGACTTTCATAAAATTTGGTCGAGCACCAACAACGGATATTACTTTTAATCTTTTCATTAAGAAATAATGTTCTAAGTAAAGCTACAAAATTAACTTATAATAATCAAATAGTTTATTTGTCTTTTTCATAAATTTGATTGTAACATTTTTAAAATTTTAATGTTATTTAATTTGAATGGCTTACAATTTTGAGAAATATAGTGATAACGACTTATACAATTTGCTTTCAAATGGTAGTAAAGAAAGCGAATTAGCTTTTTTGGAAATATATAGGAGATACTCTGGAAGGATTTATGCATATTGCAGAAGATTTCTTGGGAATAAAGAGGATGCTATGGATGTTTTTCAAGATACGTTTGTAAGGTTTTACCATTCCGCGAAAGAGATGCGCCAAATGTCGAATCTTTCTGCTTTTCTATTGAGAATAGCAAAGAACCTCTGCTTAAATTATTTAAGACAAAAGAAGCAGTCGCTCGAGGTCGAGGATTACATGTCGCACATTGATATTGAAAATCAGAATGATACCAATGAGATGATGAAATTAATTGAAAACGCAATAAATCAACTACCAGATGATTTTCGCGAAATCTTCATTCTTCGTGAATATCAAGGTATGAGTTATAATGAGATTGCACAACATTTAAATATTTCACTTTCTTTGGTGAAAGTTCGTCTCTTTCGTGCAAAAGAGAAGCTTCGTGAAATCCTTGCTCCAATTATTTCCGAGTTGTCTAAATTTTAAGGAGGTTCGATGGAGTTGAACAGAAATATTGAACAAATTATTGAGTACTTAGATGGTGAGTTGCCAGTGACAGAGGAACAGGAATTGTTTTCTGCATTGGTTGAAAGCGAGGCTTTGCGAAATGCAATGCGTGATTATTTAACTATCTCTCGGGCAATTCGCTTTGATACAGTCTCGTTTCAACCGCCCCCAGTTGCTACTTTGAACATACTCACAAAACTGGGTTTTAATAATAATGATTATTTAAATCCTCCATTCCAGAATACTAAGTCTTTCTCAAGTAAAATGAAAAAGTTTGTTTTACCAATTTTAATTGCTTTGGTTTCTTCTTTGGGGACTTTTCTGGGCACTTATTTTTACTTTACCAAAAATCAACCTGTTTCAGACATTCCGAGGGCGATTGTTCAAGCTCCTCCTATAATTATCTCCTCTTTGCATGATGAAGATAATATTGCCCCTGCAAACAACAATATATCCTTTAATACCTATACAAGAAGAAGTGCAAATCAGGATTCAGAAGCAGTAGTTGCTCGGTCTTTGCAAAATAGCGGTACAGAGCCTATGAATTATATTTTAGAATCACATCGTTTCAAAGCAAATGCTCTTAATGAAAACAACTTGATTAAGGATAATTCTCAAAATGAATTCTACCAAACAACTTTTCAACAAGATAGGGAATTGTTCAAATTTAATGCCTCTAAACCAAAGGATATTTTCTTTACCTTTCGGGGCATCATAGCAAAATCTTTTCCAGATCCAGATATCGTTAGTAAAGGAACGGACAAGCTTTTCGCAAATCTAAGTGCTGGTTTGTATTTTACCCAGTGGGATAATATTAAATTTGGGATAGAATTTGGCAATGAAATTTTTGGTTTGAATTATCAAAATATAAAAGATGGTATAGAATTTACATACGAACAAAAACCAAACTTATACTGGGCAGCTGCTGGAGTTGATTATACTTTTCCAAAGGAACTTATGCAGATTGCAAATATACATCCTTTTGCAACAATTCTTGCTGGTGGTTCTCAGATTGGTGGTCCTTTGTTGAAAGGGTTATTTGGTTTGCGCTATAGACCGCACAACTCTAATTTTGAAATTTACCTTGCCACAGAAGGTACTTTGTTGTTTTATCAAAATCAGAAAAAAAGTTTCTTGTCCCGAAAATTCGGTTTAACTTATGGAATTTCTGTTGTTTTCTAATTTTGTTTTTTTGAAAAGTATTATGAGAAAATTGTGTCTTTGGTTCATTGTTTTATTGTCTTCTTTGTTATTTCAATTTTGTACTCAACCTTCCGAACTGGATGAGCCGACAAAAGTAATGCCAAATGATAGAACAAA
>JBKBVP010000025.1:0-10000 GCA_046289495.1 Candidatus Kapaibacteriota bacterium
CTTTTTTAAATGCTGCATTTCAGCAAGCTTTTTGTATTTAGTCGAGTTGAAAATCTGAATGTATGCAAGCCTTGCTACAACAATGGAAAAAAGTAGAAGAAACACAAAAAAAATCAATTTCAATCTATTTAAAGAGCGCTCGTCAATTATTGGGTTTGTTCCAGTCATTCTTATAATGTTACTTTTCAAAGAAAGCTCGACCAAAAGGAATTACCGAATTATCGGGTCAATTAAAACCGAGCTGTTTTTGGATGATATTGAATGCCTCCTCTGGAGTATCTGCAAAATGGAAAATTTTTGTGTCGTTTTTGCCGATCATACCCATCTGTGTTAGGTATTCGAAATTGATTACCTTCTTCCAGTAATCGCTTGAGTAAAGTATAATCAAACGAGGCTTTTTCATCTTGCCAGTCTGACGCAAAGTGAGTATCTCCATCATCTCGTCTATAGTGCCATACCCACCGGGAAAGACGATTAACGCTTGGGCGGGATATACCAACCAAAACTTTCGCATAAAGAAGTAATGGAACTCGAAATTTAATTCTTTGGTGATATAATCATTTGGTTCTTGCTCGAAGGGAAGGCTAATATTCAGCCCTATGGTTTTCATCCCAGCATCGTGAGCACCTTTGTTCGCAGCTTCCATAATTCCCGGACCTCCCCCTGTGCAAATGTAAAATCTATTGCGAGGGGAAAAATTACCACTCCATTCGGCAATCAATTTTGCCAAGCGATATGCATCTTCGTAATACTTTGCAACTGTATTTAGCTTTTGCTCCAATTCCTTGATCTTGTTCCTAATCCTGGTTTTATCAATATCAGATACAACTGCGAGCTTCGATTTCAATTCGGCAATCTCATTTTGATATTGCTCGGCGGATTTCACTCTTGCCGAACCGAAGAAAATAATAGTTTTCTTTACCCCATGCTTCTTCAAATGCTGCTCTGGGTAAAGGTACTCTGCGATGATTCTTATGATGCGTCCTTCGTTGCTGTGTATAAATACCTTGTTATCGTACGCTTTGATTGTATGCTTTGGATGTAATTCTTCTTCCGTAAACTTTTTCTTTCTCATTTTTGGACAACCCCATACTTTTCTAATTGTTCAACATCACTGAAATGATATTTTACCTCGCCTATTATTTGATAATCCTCGTGTCCTTTGCCAGCAACAAGTATAATGTCGTTTGCACGACTCAGTTTGTAAGCATATTCTATTGCCTCATTGCGATTACCAATTTGGATAACTTTTTTCTTCCCTTCGTTTGTTATTCCGGAGTAAATCTGGTTGAGAATTTTGGCTGGGCTTTCCCTTCGCGGATTGTCGTTTGTCAAAACTACATAGTCTGCAAGTTCGGAGGCAATCCTACCCATTTTTGGACGTTTCTCTGAATCGCGTTCACCCCCACAGCCAAAAACGCAAATTAATCGTCCCTGCAAATTTGATGCTAACAGCAATTCACGACAGGTTTCCAATGCCTTCTTTAATGCATCGGGAGTATGAGCATAATCCACAATACCGAGGGCTCCATTTTTGAGAAATACTTTTTGCATTCTTCCAGCAACACCCGGGAAATCCTCTATTGCCTTGACTATTGTTTCCACATCTACACCCAATGAAATAGCCATAGTCGCAGATAAAGCCAAATTTTCTACATTGAATCTTCCTGGCAATGTCGATTTAAAGTGAATTTTGCTTAAACGGAAGAAGTCATTGTTGAATTGCAAATCAAATTCAGTGAAGTCGAAACTAAACTTTTCATTGGCTATTACAACATCAGATACAGGATTGCGACCTACATAAAATACTCTTTTTGCTTGTGTCTCGCTCAGTACTTTATCAACATAGGAGTTGTCTTTGAACCCAACGGCAATCGCATCTGGAGGCAAATTCCGAAACAAAATTGACTTTGCGTATGCGTATTCATCCATATCATTGTGGTAGTCCAAATGGTCTTGTGTTAAATTGGTAAAAATTGCACCAGCAAATTCGATTCCATAGACACGGTTCTGATGTAAGCTATGAGAGGATACCTCCATCGCAACAAAATCTACACCAGAATCCGCTAACCTTTTAAAAATCCTAAATAGCTCGAAGCTCTCTGGGGTTGTATTTTGCAAGCTTTCCGAATAACCTTCGGCAGAGACTCCGAGTGTCCCAACAACTGCAGGATTTTTGCCAAAAGTTCTCATTATCTTCTCGAGCAAGTATGTAACAGTAGTTTTGCCATTCGTACCGGTAACACCAACGATTTGGAGCTTTTTGGTTGGGTAGCCAAACCAATGGTTGGACACTTCAGCCAGAGCTATTCGCGTATTATCTACAACTATGTAAGTGCAATTTTGATTCAAATTACCTGGCAAACGCTCGCAGATTATGAATTTAGCACCACGCAAAATTGCATGCTCGATAAATTCGTGGCCATCTACTTTTGTGCCAGGTATAGCTACGAAAAGCGAGTATGGCTCGCACTTCAAGGAATTGTAGCATACAGATGAATAAGAACCAAATGTGTTTCCAAAGATTTGTTTTGGTTTTAGCAGTGCAATAATTTCTTTGATATCTTTCATTTTAAAATTTTAAAAAAAACTTTACGAAAAAAAGATATATTTATTTCGAAATTATTTCTTTTCCAACTTCCAAACTACAAAACTCACAGCTGCATCACCTGTAACATTTGGTATAGTTCTCAACATGTCGAGTATTCGGTCCACCCCCAAGATTAATCCAATTCCTTGTGGTGGTATGCCAACTGATTGAAGAATCATCACAAGCATAACTAAACCGACACCAGGAACTGGCGCAGTGCCAATCGAGGCAAGTACAGAGGTGATAAAAATTGTAACCAATTGAGCAAAACTTAGCTCCAGTCCATAAAATTGAGCAATAAAAACAGTAGCAACGCATTGATACAGGGAAGTTCCGTCCATATTCACTGTTGCACCAAGAGGCAGAACAAAACTGGCTATTTCCCTGGGAACTTTCAAATTTTCTTCGACGCACTGGAAAGTCACGGGTAATGTTGCTGCGCTCGAACTTGTTGTAAATGCAACTAAGAAAGCTTCTCGCATACCACGGTAAAAACTCAAGGGATTAGCTTTGCCAACTAACCAAATTAACAATGAATATACAATTGTAAATTGTAGAAACAAACCCAATACAACAGCAAACATATAGTATCCGAGTGTTGATAAAATCGAAACTCCAAAATCGGAAATTGCAACAGAAATCAGTGCAAATACCCCTACTGGCGCAAACCATAGGACAACTTTTACCATTCGGATAAATACTTGTGATATCCCATCAAAAAAGTCGATTATCAATTTCCTTTTTGCCTCTTCGAGAAAGGTTAAACCTATACCGAAAAAGATAGCCAGGAAAATAATTTGGAGCATTTCGCCTTGGCTTATCGCTTTAAATGGATTTGTGGGAACTATATTAACAAGGAAGTCAATAATATCGAACTTGCCTTTGACATTTAATTTCTCCTCCACAATGGATTGGTCTACAATTTCAATTCGGCTTTTAACTTGTTCGGATATTTTCTCCCCAGGCTGTATCGCCTCTGCAATTGTTAACCCAATTAACACAGCAAAACTTGTAGTAACTAAATAGAAGAAAATAGTTCGTAGCCCAATCCTCCCCAGTGATTTTACATTGCCAAGGCTTGCAACTCCAACAATCATCGAGGCAATTACAAGTGGAATTGCAAGAAAGCTTAACAGACGAAGGAATAAACTCCCCAGTGGCGAAATAATCTTTAAAACAGACTCATCAGATTTGATCTGCGCTACATCACGATACCAATAACCATTGATAAAGATTGAGTGAACATTTTCGTACTTGCTTTTAAAAGTATTTATCAAATCATGCTTGCTATTTGCATTTAAAGTATCGTATGTTTCTTGTCTTTTAACAACGATTTCAACTGTGCTAATCTCTGGGATTTTAATTTGATTGCCACTTTTGAATTCAATCAAAATTGATTTCTCATCAGCTTTGAAAATAATCCCTGCAAGTATTCCTAAAACAAAACCAATTAATATCCAATAATGAATCTTTAATTTCACTGAACATCCCAAAAAATTCAAATAACTTTTCAAATTATGAATTGAAAATTCAAGGTTCGAGCAATTCTACTACGGTAATTCCAGAAGCAGTCATGTTTTCGGCCAAATATTGAACAATAGGCCGATCGAGTAGGACTCGATTATACTTTGTGGAGGCGTGAAGCAATCTTCTATCTCCATCCTTTACTACGCATATACCAGTATGACTATAATCCAAGCCTCTTTTACTTGTAGCGATAAAAATAATATTTCCAGCTTCAAGCCGATTTTCCACGGCGTGAACCTCGCTTTTGGAAATTACATAGTAGTTACGTTTTCTTATTTCTTGTTCAACTGCTTTAATTTTTTTCATTAGTTCATCATTTTTATTTAGTTGCTTGTAAAGATGTGGATTTGCAGACATATAATTTACTTCAAAAGTTATCTTTGTTCCTCCAAGCTTAGCAGTGCGGTCTTGGACAACTCCTTTTTGAATATTATCGTATATCCAATCGGAGGAATAATGCAATCGCGAGGAGTAGTCCTGAATTTTGCCGCCTCTGTATCGGGTATATGTAACCTCGTCGACTAAATCATAAAACGTGAACTTTCTCTTTTTTATAATCCTTGCAAAACAGAGAGAGACTTCAAAAAAAGTGAAACAATCGAAGCCTTCGAAGGTTACGATGCATTTCTCTTCGAGGTCGACATCAAGGGAGCCACCAAGATATGGAAAATCCAAAAACTCGAGGGCTACATTAACAAGAACTTCAGAAATAGGTAGGGTACTCCAATTTTCATTTAGAGCTTTGTTTACGATATGGTCGAAAATTTTGCCGTATTTAGTTTCTTGTGAAATTAGCCATTTCGGAAGTAAAATAGTGCAATAGAGATATGAAATAAATTCACGTCGCTCCATCTAAGTTCTTGTTTTAAACAGAACAATAATTCCAAAAATTAGAAAGAGGAAATTAGCAATCCAACCGCCAACGAAAGGTGGTAGACTTGTTGCAAAGAAAATTATTTGACCAATCTCTGTAAAAAACAGATAAAGGAAAGAGAAAGTCATTGCCGAGGCGATTTGCAAGGCTATTCCACCCCTCCGTTTAATTGAACCAAAAGGCACTGCAAAAAACACAAGTATTAAACAAGAGAATGGAAAGGCATAGCCAGCATAGTATTTAATCATTTGCCGGCGAACATCTTTTCCACCTCTGGAGAGTAAATCCAAGTAGTTTCGCAGTTCGTCGAATGTCATCTCTTCGGTCTTCTTTTGCAATTTAATTAATTGATTATGACCAATCTTTAAATTCAAACTAATAGAGTCTAAAACAAGAAGTCGACCAGATTGGAAATCACGAATTACAACATTGTAGAGCACCCAGGCACCTCCTCGACTATCCCAGCGAAAGCTCTTGGCTTCTGTTCTTCTAATTATCCTGGGCTGTAAAGGAGTGGAGAAGTCTTCGACGAAAAGGTAATGCCCACGATACTCGTCCGGGTCGTAATATTGAAACGATACATTTCGCGTGGGCTCATCACGAAAGAAAAAGTTGTAAACGGAACGGCTTTCTATTTCTTTTTTTAAGTATTTCTTTTCAATAGCAAAGCGCTTTTCATTAGATGTTGGGACAATCCATCCATTGAAGTACAGAAGAGCGAAACTTAAGCCAGTATTGAGTAAAATGTACGGGACTATCAGTTGATATAAACTAAACCCACCAGATTTCAATGCAGTAATTTCATTCAAAGTTGAAAGTCTACCCAATGAAAAAAGTACTCCAAGTAGAATAGAGATAGGTGTTACCAGACGAATGACCTCTGGAGCAAAAAAAATATAGTATTTAACGATAATTTCAAAAGTTGCGTTGTTATCAAGAAACTCATCCAAACTTTCAATCATGTTAACAATAACAAAGACAGTGGTCAGAGCAATTAGCGAGAAAAGTAAAATTTGAAGATAAAGCCTTAGAAGATACCTAAATACAATCATAGCAAAAAGAAAATAAAAACAAAATTAAAGAAAGAAATTCAAAATCGTACTTATTTCTTAATTTTGTTTTTCGTTGGCATAGATTTTGAAACTACTTTACGATTTGAACGAAAAAGAAATTATATGCAAAACAAGTATGAGTACACGATAATTGGCATCGATGGCGGGGGCACAAGAACTAGAGCGATATTGAAAAGGGGGGAGGAAATCCTTTCGCAAACTACGGCTGGTACCACACGAGTCGGCTCTGTCGGAGTTGGCGAATCCTGCGAGCGATTATTAACTATAATCTTAGAATTATGCGACAATGCAGAGTTGGATACAAGCGAAGTCGACATTGTTGTTATTGGGTTAGCAGGTGTCTGGCTTACAGAGGAAAAACAACGCTCGACGCATTTGCTAAAAACATTGGCACGAACACAGAACATACCACTCAATGATGTATTAATCGTCAGCGATGCAGAAATAGCAGTCGAGGGAGCTTTTGGCGGCGCAAATGGAATTGTTCTAATCGCAGGAACCGGTTCCATCGCAATTGGTAAATTGGGTAAAGACAAGTTCGTTCGTTGTGGTGGTTGGGGCATAGAACTCGACGACGAAGGTAGTGGTGCTTGGATTGGTCGCGAAGGTTTAACAGCCGTTGTACGCGCATTAGACGGTCGGGGCAAACATACCATACTTGCCGATATGCTCTCGGATTTTAATCCTTTAATAGACATTGATAATCCAAGAACTATTGTAAAAGCTTATGCGGAGAGAACTTTTGAATACCAAATGCTTACACCAACAGTGATGCGGTGTGCAGAACTCGGCGATGAGGTCTGTTTGGATATTATTAATCGCTCTTCTCAGCATTTATTAGAACTCTTGGTTGCTCTTTATCCACATTTTAAGACGAAGAAAGTCGATGTTGCTCTCCTCGGCGGAATTGTTGAATCGAAAAGCTTACTCGGAAAAATCTTGGTAAACGAAGTAAAAAAAGATAAAAGATTTAATATTGTAGAACCTTTGGGTACACCGCTCGACGGTGCAATACTTCTGGGGAAAAAAACTCTCGATGCCCAGGAGTAATTTTATATCCTTGAAAGCATAGGCAATTCTACGAGCTCGAAAGTACGTATCATTAAGTACATTGGTTATGTGTATTTAATTAGAATGTGCACGAAGAAACAAAAAGGGTACGCCGAGGCGTACCCCAGAATGATAAGAAAAAAGATTGTCAATTATTCGATTTTTCTTTGTTTTGTGCATCCACAACAGCAATAGCAATCATCTCGAGGATTTCGTTAATGGAGGCACCGCGTTGCAAGACGTGGACGCTCTTGCTCATACCCAGCAAGATTGGACCAATGGGATGGGCACCGCCGAGACGTGAAAGCAGTTTGTATGCAATATTTCCGCTATCAAGGTCCGGGAAAATCAAAACATTTGCGCCACCTTTCAATTCGCTAAATGGGTAAGTCTCGTCGATAATCTCTGGTACGACAGCTGTGTCTGCTTGCATCTCACCGTCGACAATTAGGTCGGGTCGTTTCTTCTTTATTAATTCCAATGCCTTTCGCATTTTCTCGGGGATTTCGCCTTCTGCGGAGCCGAAATTACTATATGAGAGGAGTGAAATTTTAGGTGTGATATCGAAGTTTTTAACAAATTCGGCAGCCTGGAGTGTAATATCGCATATATCCTCTGCTGTCGGATTTAAATTCACAGTAGTATCCGAGAGGAAATAGACACCTTTCTTAAATGAGAGAATATAAAGACCGGACACTTTGGAGTAGTGCTGGTCTCTTCCAATAATTTGCAAAGCCGGGCGGATTGTGTTTGGATAATGCTTAGTCAAGCCGGAAATCATACCATCGGCATCCCCCATTCGCACCATCATCGAACCAAAGTAATTAGTCCTGTAGGTCATATCTTTTACAGCGGTTTCATAGGTCACACCCTTGCGTTGTCGAAGCTTAAAGTATTCATCAATGTAAAGTTGTAATTTCGGGAATGTTTCCGGGTCGATGATTTCGATACCAGTCAAATCATAATCATTATCTTTGGCTACTTTTTCAATAATATCTTTTTTGCCTAAAAGAATTGGCTTTGCAATTTTTTCTTGTATGGAGAGGATAGCAGCACGAATAATTTTGGGCTCTGTGCCCTCGGGAAATACAATTTTCTTTGGGTTGGAGGCGGCTTTATGGAAAATTGGTGACATAATCAATTGTGCTCTACCCATTCGGATATCCAATTGACGCTTGTACTCCTCGAAATCCTCAATTGGTTTTCGCGCAACTCCACTATCCATTGCAGCTTTTGCAACTGCTGGTGCAACCCAAGTAAGTACTCTGGGGTCAAATGGTTTTGGTATAATGTATTCACGACCAAATTTCAAATCCTTTACGCCATAGGCACGTTTTACAATTTCCGGTACTTCCTCTTTTGCAAGGCGTGCAAGAGCGTATGCGGCGGCAATTTTCATCTCCTCGTTTATCGTTGTGGCTCGTACATCCAAAGCTCCGCGAAAGATAAATGGGAAACCAAGAACATTATTTACTTGATTTGGGTAGTCCGATCTGCCAGTAGCCATAATAACATCGGGTCGTGCCTCGAGAGCTTCGTCATAAGTAATTTCTGGGTCTGGATTTGCCATTGCAAATATGATTGGATTTGGCGCCATAGACCGAACCATCTCCTTTGTTAGGATGCCACCTACGGAAAGCCCAACAAAGACATCAGCTCCCACCAAAGCTTCCTCCAGTGTACGTTTATCAGTTTCGACAGCGAAGTATTCCTTGTAGGGGTTCATTCCTTTCGTTCGTCCTTTGTAGATTACCCCAATGGTATCGCACATAATGATATTTTCTTTTTTGACCCCAAGAGAAATATGAAACTTAGCACAGGCAATACCCGAAGCACCAGCACCATTGTAAACGACTTTAACTTCATCGATTTTTTTCCCAGCAAGCTCGACAGCATTCAATAGAGCAGCACCAGAGATAATGGCTGTTCCGTGTTGGTCGTCGTGGAAAACCGGGATTTGCAATGTTTCCTTTAGCTTTTCTTCGATATAAAAACATTCGGGGGCTTTGATGTCTTCCAAATTTATTCCCCCGAAAGTTGGTTCGAGAATCTGACAAACACGGACTACTTCTTCTGGGTCCTCGGAACGAAGTTCCAAGTCGAATACATCGATATCGGCAAAGGCTTTAAAAAGTACTCCTTTGCCTTCCATTACAGGTTTACCAGCTTCCGGACCAATATTGCCCAAACCGAGTACGGCTGTTCCATTTGTAATCACAGCGACAAGATTTCCTTTGGCAGTGTACTCGTAAACCTTCTCGATATCCTTGTGAATTTCTCGACAAGGTTCGGCAACTCCGGGAGTGTAGGCAAGCGATAAATCACGCTGCGTAACACATGGTTTTGTGATAATAACTTCGATTTTACCTTTTCTACCAGATGAATGGTATTCAAGAGCTTCCTCACGTTGAATTTTCATAAGAACCTCAAGTTAACGAAATTTAAAATGACAAAATTAACAATAAATCATCCAACATAGAGTAAAATATTTGGTACGAAAAGAATTATTTTTAGTCAATCTTTTAGTAAATTTGCTTTTTATCTAAAGGTATTGCAATGAAATCGACCTTCTCGATTTTATTATTATTTTTTTGTTTAAGTTACTATTCCTACCCACAATCGGAAAAAATCAAAGATTATTTACGAATGATTGACGAAGGTAAAGTAACAGAGGTCAAGCTTGCGCTACCCGACCTTCTTGCAGAATATCCTAACGACCCAGGCGTGCAATTTCTCCACGCTTCAGTTTTAGAGGACGCAAGCAAAGCTATAGAAATTTACGAAAAAATTATTCGCACCTACCCAAAAAGCGAATACGCCGATGAATGCTATTGGCGAATAATACAATTTTACGCTCTAAAAGGCGAGATCGAACGAGCAGTCCGC
>JBKBVP010000271.1:0-2832 GCA_046289495.1 Candidatus Kapaibacteriota bacterium
TTTGCTTTGCAAAGTTCCGAAGGTATTCATCGCGCTCTTTCTTTGTCATTTTCAGCTTATGAACAATTTTTTCGTAGTTTTCTTTATCTAAAACTTTAAATGAAAGATCTTCTAATTCACTTTTGATTAAATACAGTCCGAAACGATGTGCAAGTGGAACGTAAATCTGCATCGTATCTTCGGCAATCTTCCTTTGGGTTTCGGGGAGTAAGTATGAAATTGTTTTCATGTCGTGATATCTGTCTGCTATTTTGATAAAAATAATCCTAATGTCAGTTGTCAAGGCCAAAATTAAACGCCTAAAGTATTCAATATCGCCTATTTCTCTTCGCTCGAGATTAGTTATTCGTTGAACATTATCAACAATTAATGAAACTACATTACCAAACTCAGTTTCAATATCATTAAGCGTATAGAGCTCGTTTTTACCAATTACATCATGAAGGAGAGCTGCGACAATCATTTCATTATCGAACATAATATTCTCAACGAGGAAGGCAGCAACTTCGAGTGGGTGAGTATAAAATGGGTCGCCAGATCTTCTGTACAAGTTTTTGTTTGCTTCGACGTTATATTGAAAAGCTTTTTTAATCAGGTTTTCATCAAGATTAGGACTAAATTTTTTACAATAATTCAAAAAGGATACCAAATCCTTTTTTTCTCCTTTACCAAACCTTGGTGCCTCGGCTTTTTTCGATTCTTTTTCTGGATAAAGCAACATAAATCCAACTATTTTAAACAAAAGTTCAAAATAAAAAAAAATCTAATTTATTTTTTGATAATTGCGAAAAATTTGCGAATTTTGTATTTCGAGAATTCGGGGCGTAGCGCAGGTGGCTAGCGCGTCTGTTTTGGGAGCAGAAGGTCGCAGGTTCAAGTCCTGCCGCCCCGACATAAGGTTTTAACTTTTCCGTTCGTATTTTTTATTAAATACTTCTGATATTCTATGCTGTACTTCAACCTCTTTTCCAAGTCGCTCAATACCTGATAAGCCTCATTAATCTCATAAAAAATTTCATTTGCTGTGGGATTATTCCTTGAAACGTCTGGATGGTAAATTTTTGCAAGGCTATAAAATGCTTGTTTAATCTCTAATGTAGAAGCTGTCCTCTTTACACCTAAAATCTTGTAATAATCCTTCATATCAATAACTTTCGTTTATCTTTAAACTATGGAACAGAAACTGTTGCCACAATATCAATTTCAGTTTCTGGTGGAAGCTCGGTATAACTTATGACACTTATCATCGGAAATTGTGTGCGTACCATTCGATAAAAGTATGGTCTAATTTGTGCAGAACATATTACAAGTGGCGAATATCCCATTATACTCATTTCATCAAAGGCTTTGGATAATGACTCTTGTATTTTCTTAATCATTTCAACTGAAAGCCCTAGGGTCTGCATCGAAGTAGCTTGAACATTCGTTTGCAATACATTAGATATCATCTGTTCAATCTCTGGACTTAATGCAATACAATGTACAACACCATTAGAGTCTTGGTATAATTTCTTCAGAGTTTCAGATAGATTATGTCTTACATATTCAGTCAAAACATCTACATTCTTGGTAACTTTGTAATATTCCAACAAAGACTCGAAAATTAAAGGTAAGTCCCTGATAGGTACTTTCTCTTTAAGAAGATTTTGCAAGACTTTCTGTACAACAGACAATGGCAGATTTTCTGGAGTGATTTCTTCAATCAGTGCTGGATATTCGGATTGAAGATTTTCAATAAGTTTTTTAACCTCTTGCCTTGTTAGCAGTTTATCTGCATTACTCTTTAGAAGCTCACTTAAATGGGTTATTAACACAGTAGAGGCTCCAACAACCGAATAACCAAGAAGTTCCGCATTTTCACGCTCAGCATACGAAATCCAAACCGCTGGTAGCCCAAAAACTGGGTCATTGACTAATATGCCCGACAATTCACCCGATGCAGTGCCAGGATTTACTGCCAATAACATCCCTAGCTGTAGCGTGCTTCGACCAACTTCATTGCCCCTAATTTTAATTACATACTCCTCCGGCTCTAAATTCAAATTATCACGAACACGTACAGGAGGCAACACAATACCCAACTCCAAAGCAAGCTGTTTTCGTACATCCATAATTCTTTTAAACACATCACCTCCTTGTGTTTCATCAACAAGTGGTATTAGATTGTATCCCAATTCTATTTCAACAGGGTCTACTTTCAACAATTCCTCAACCGGTGGCTCCTCAACTTTTTTTGGAACCTCTGCTTGGGCAAGTTCTTGGCGTATCCTTTCCTCTTCCTCTTTTTTAATTTGTTTATGCCTAACGTAGGAAATTGCACCTGTCAATAAGCTAAGAATTAGAAACGGAATTGTTGGAAATCCTGGAACAAATGCCAAAACAAGCATTGCAAAAGATGCCAAAGAAATCGCAGTAGGTTTGCCAACAATTTGTTTTTCCAATTCAATATCGAGTTTATCTGCCGATGCTGAACGAGTAACAACAAAACCAGCAGAGACAGAAATCAGCAGTGAAGGAATTTGTGAAACTAAACCGTCTCCAATTGTAAGTACTGTGTAGATTGATAAGGCATCGGTAATCAACATCCCTCTCTGTGCTACACCAATGGCAATACCACCTAAAATGTTTATTCCAGTAATGATCAATCCTGCAATAGCATCACCACGAATAAATTTTGCAGCACCATCCATCGCACCATAAAAGTCGGATTCTTTCGTCAGATTCTGTCTTCTAATCCTCGCCTCATTTTCGTCAATATATCCTGCATTCAAATCTGCATCAATACTCATTTGCTTCCCAGGTAATGCATCTAAAGTAAATCTGGCAGCAACT
>JBKBVP010000272.1:0-2827 GCA_046289495.1 Candidatus Kapaibacteriota bacterium
AGCCGAAAAAATCACAACTGAAAAAGGGAAATTAGATTTAAGTGATATGACCGTTTTCGTCGACCCAAAAGCAGAATGGAAGCAAATCTTTGACGAAAGCTGGCGTCAGATGCGGGATTTCGTGTACGACCCAAACCTTCACGGAGTCGATTGGAAGGCAATGAAGCAGAAGTATGAAGAACTATTGCCCTATTGCAAGCATCGTTTCGATTTGACATACATAATTGGCGAGATGATAGGCGAACTCAATGTCGGGCATGCTTATGTCGGCGGAGGCGATATGCCAAAAGTCGAGCCAGTACCAATTGGTTTGCTCGGTGCAGAGTTTGAATACGATAACCAATCTGGTTTCTATAAAATTGCTAAAACATTTAAAGGGCGTAACTGGGAGGAAACAACTCGCTCTCCTTTGACCGAGCCAGGAATTAATGTTAAAGTTGGAGATTACATTTTAGAAATTGATGGAGTACCCTTAAATCGTGAAACTACACCATACCAAGCGCTTGTGAATAAAGCAGAAAAATACGTCAAAATAAAAGTCAATTCGAAGCCATCTTTTGATGGTGCCCGCGAGTACACAGTCAAAACTTTATCTAATGAAGCTGGACTTAGGTATCTCGATTGGGTCGAATATAACCGCAATTATGTTGAAAAGAAAACCAATGGACGTATTGGGTACATTCATATTCCAGATATGGGAATTGATAATGGTTTGAATGAGTTTGTGAAATATTTTTATCCCCAGGTTAGGAAAGAAGGGCTTATCATAGACGACCGTTTCAACGGTGGCGGGAACGTCTCCCCAATGATAATTGAAAGATTGCGAAGGATTTTGGTTGTCGCTAAAAATGCGCGCAATCAAGAAATTGTAACAACCAATCCAGACGCGGTAATGACTGGTCCGATGGTCTGTCTTGTTAATGAACTCTCTGCTTCCGATGGTGATCTATTTCCGTATCAATTTAAAACTCTTGGAATTGGCAAAGTAATTGGAAAGCGGACATGGGGCGGTGTAATTGGAATTCGTGGTTCCTTGCCTTTCTTGGATGGTGGCTACTTGATGAAACCTGAGTTCGCTAATTTTGGTGCAGATGGTCGCTGGATTCTCGAGGGCGAGGGCTTGACTCCAGACGTCGAAGTAGACAACGACCCAGCTCTTGAAAACCAAGGCATAGACCAGCAACTCGATAAAGCAATAGAAGTGATTATGGAAGAATTGAAAACGAACACCAAACCACAGATTCCAAAAGTTCCTCCTTATCCAATAAAAAGTAAATAAATTAGTAGATTACAAATGGGGTGGAGTGCCACCCCACAAATCTTTAGCTTTCAAATGCAACAAACACTAATGATTTTTCACTATCAACTTACTTTACTAAAATTAAATTAAAATACTGAGAAGTGGGTGAAGAGGGATTGAGTTGTGGGCTCTACAGGATTCGAACCTGTGACCTCTTCCGCGTCAAGGAAGCGCTCTAAACCAAGCTGAGCTAAGAGCCCTATCAAAATACAAAATTGTGAAATTTTTGTGAAATAAAAAAAATTTTTTTCATTTTCTTTCTTCTATAATCAATGAATTTTTAAGTTGGGCTATGATATTAGTATTTTCAAGTTTGGTTTTTGTTATTCTCAACATATTTTTTGCCTTCGCAGAGTATAAATTTACCGCAACTGCCTCAAGCACAGAGGTTAGTGTGGGGGACCAGATACAAGTTACATTCACATTAAACTCTACGAATGGGAAAAATTTCCAGCCACCGTCTTTCAAGGGTTTTACTGTACTTGCTGGTCCAAGTCGCTCGATGAGCACTCAAATTATCAATGGTCAAATATCTAGCTCGATGTCATTTATCTATATTTTGCTTGCCGATGCCGAAGGCACTTTCACAATAGAACCCGCCAAGATTACTGTTGATGGTAATCTGCTCTCTTCGAATTCGCTTACTATAAAGGTTACGAAAGTAGCTGGTCAACAACCGAAGCAACAAAACTTTGCAACAAGTGAGGAAAAAACGCTTTCTCAACAAGCGGATGAGATAATTCGAAATAATCTTTTCATAAAATCACTTGTCGATAAGAGCCAGGCTTATGTTGGGGAGACAATTGTGGCTACGTATAAACTTTATGTGCATCCGGACCTGAACATCGTAAACATAAATTTGCCTAAGATGCCGAGTTTTAATGGTTTTTGGACTCAAGATTTTGGGATTAAAGAGTTGAAATTTTCCACAGAAGTTATCAACGGTATTCCATTTAAAGTAGCAGATTTAAAACAAGTGGTTCTAATACCGCAACAGAAAGGAAATTTAACCATCGACCCGATGGAAATTGAATTTATAGTACGATTGTTGGTACGGCAACAGCCACAGAGAAGAAAATACAGGGACCCATTCGATATGTTATTTGATGATCCATTTTTTTCAACGCGTTACAGAGATTTCCCATTCACAGTACGCTCTAAGCCCGTAACCATAAAAGTGCTGCCTTTGCCAACTCCAGAGCCAGCAGAGTTTCGCGGTGGTGTTGGCTCTCTGCAAATGAAAGCTTGGTTGGATAAAACAAGCGTAAAAGTTGGCGAGGTTGCAACCCTAAAAGTTCAAATATCTGGTAAGGGTAATTTAAAGCTACTTGAACCTTTTCAACTTAGTTTACCAGCCGACATAGACACCTACGAGCCTAAAGTCGTAGACAATACGAATGTGACGATTTCTGGAATTTCGGGTAATGTAACATTCGAATATTACCTTGTTCCAAAAAATCCTGGACAGTTCAAAATAGAGCCGATAAAGTTTACCTATTTTAATTTGGATAGGAAAGAGTATCTTAC
>JBKBVP010000273.1:0-2793 GCA_046289495.1 Candidatus Kapaibacteriota bacterium
GTATGGTGCAAAGCACAGGATTTATAAACTAGGATCTCCAAATCCTAAAGAAACAAATATATATGATTTCACAGGAAGGATTTGTGAAAATACTGATAGAATTGCAAAGGATATCAAATTTCCAAAAGTTAAAGAAGGAGATTTAGTTTTAATTATGGATGTAGGAGCTTATGGCTTTTCAATGGCATCGAACTACAATGGCAGACCACTTCCTGCCGAAGTTTTAGTCGATAACAGCAATGTTAAACTAATTAGAAGAAGACAAACATTCGAGGACTATTGCCGTTTGATGGATAGTGATTGAATCAATCTTCAAGCAGTATTTCTTTTGCTTTTTGTATTATTGATTGCTTAATATGATTAAAATCTGAATTGTAAAATCTACAACCAGCAGCATTGATGTGTCCACCGCCACCAAAGTTCAAAGCCAACTTGCGAGCTGAATAGTTTCCTTTGGACCTTATGGAAACTCTGATTTCATCTCTTTCTGTTATTTCCATCATAAGTATAGCCATCACAACATTGTCGATGGAAAGAAGAGATTCTACAAATCCTTCTGTATCTTCTTCTTTGGTATTAGTTTCTATGAAATCATTATGGAGAATACCCATAATGACTAATTTATTGTCGAAGAAACTTTCCAACCTCGAGTATCCAATGCCCATCAATCTTGCTGCATTAAAGGAAATTTTGTTGTACACTTCGTTGTAAAGTTTAACTGGGTCGGCTCCGAACTCAATTAGGTCGGCAACAATTCGGTGAACTTCGCTGTCGGTGCGTTCGAAACGAAAATTTCCGGTGTCTGTCATTATTGCAACGTAAAGATTTTCAACAATTTCCAATGACCATTTAATGTTTTTATCTTTGCAAAGTAGTTTGTATAAAATTTCTCCAGTGGAGCTTGCACTTGTATCCACAAGATAATAGTCGGCAAATTTTTTGGGCTCTTGGTGGTGGTCTATGACTATTTTTAATGCCTTTGAGTTTGTTATTTGTTCGTTAAATTTTTTTATCCTCGTTATGTCATTCAAATCTAATATTACAATAACATCGATGTCTTTGGGAATATTATTTTTATTTAATTCCGAAAGCAACTCAATCTTGTTTATTCCACTTAAAAATTGTAAATTTGAAGGAATTGGACTTTGAGTTGTGATTGTTACGTTTTTACTCTTTTGAATAAGATAGTGATAGAGAGCCAATGAGGAACCAACCGCATCCCCATCAGGATTTGAATGTGTCATTATTAAGAAATTATTATAATATTCGAAAATACTAATTAATTTGCTTGCGGTTGTTTCGAAATCTGGAATAGAATTAAGTGTTAAATTACTATTTGTGATTGATTGAGGTTCCATTTTGTTAGACTGTTTAAAAACTTTTGACGAAATGAAAAAAAAATATTTTTAAATAGAGGTGATTTTATGAAAAAAATTATTATGATTCTTATAATTTGTTTTCTACCACATACGCTTCTGTCACAATCAATAATTTCGTTTAACATACCGAAGGACGCTTTTAAATTGGGCGAAAGTTTTCTTGTTTCAGTAAGAACTGATACTTTGTTTAATGCTAGTAATTTTTTTATTGTGCAAATTTCGGATAAATTTGGTAGCTTTTCCTCTGCTGTGGAAATTGGCAGGATTGCTGCGAGAGCCGATACAACCATTCCTTGCCAAATCCCAGATACGTTTCAAGTTGCCACAAATTATTTGATTCGAGTTCTTGCTACCAGCCCATCTTTTATTTCGAATCCTCATCCATCGAGATTAATTCTCTATTATGGAAGGACATTTTATGTTTCCAAAAGTGGTAACGACGACAATGATGGCTCTCGAGACAAACCTTTGCTTACAATTCAAAAAGCCATAGACATTGCATGGTATCACGATACAATTTACGTCGAGGCTGGCACTTACAATGAGAACATTAAATTTAATGGAATAGATTTGGTGCTTTTGGCTTTGAATGGACCGGAACAAACTATAATTGATGGGCTAAGAAATGGTACACCAGTCGTCACCCTCGAAAATGGCGAATCATCTGCTACCGTTATAGATGGATTTACAATTCAAAATGGGGTCAATTACCAAATGGATAATGGACCTGGCATTACAATTAAATACCAGAATACAGCGCCAACCTTAAGAAATCTCATCATAAAAAACAACGAGGCTTGGGCTTTCGGTGGTGGTATCTTCTGTTACAATGCCGGAAATGTCAAAATCATTAATTGTAAAATAGAAAATAATAAAGCCAAATACTTTGGTGGTGGTATCTACACTGATAATACCAATATCGAATTAATAAGTTCAATAGTAAGAAAGAACTCCTCTGGTGGTATATATACTTTGCGTTCATTTCCTAAAATCAACAATTCGCTCATCTACTGGAATAATTCAAACGAGGTAACAATATTCTCCGACTTGGGATTTCAAATAAAACCTCAAATACTCAATTCAACAATTGTTTCAAGCAATAAATTTTATGCAGTTTATATTTATGGTAGATTTTATGCACAAATTTTAAATTCCATAATCTATGGACCTGATTCAACGATATATTTAATGGGAGATGCATATGATACATTAGAGGTAAACCACTCTATTGTTTATGAGTACCCCAAAAAAGCCTTTTTAGACAAAGTGATAGTTAAAACTGGAAAACATTTTTTCACCGACGACCCGATGTTCATTAATCTTAACAACGAAAACTTTTCTTTGGATAGTTGTAGTGCTGCGATTGGAACTGCAGATAAAACAATTGCACCGCCTTTTGATGTGTTTGAACACC
>JBKBVP010000274.1:0-2783 GCA_046289495.1 Candidatus Kapaibacteriota bacterium
GGCGAATTTGTCGTCGAGAAATTTAGAATAATAAGCACCAAAATAACCGGCAAGCCCACTCGAACTTTGAAAATTACCCAAGGCAGTTATATTCCCAGTACTAATGAAATTTGGTGAATTCAAACCCATAGAGATAGTTCCAAAAATTCCAAGCTGGCTACCAGGGTTGACTTTGCACTTTATAGAAGTGCCGGGGTAAATTTGATAGTAAGATGCACCAGTGGTAGGGTCGAAGGTATAACAAATTGTCCATTCGGATAAGTTCAAAGCCAAATCCGTAACGATAAATGAAAGACGAGAGGAGATACCAGATAAAGTTGGTTTTATTTCGACAAGAGCTTGGGGCATCCCGAATTCAATTTCTGGGAGATTCACATCGAATGCCAAATTTTCAACTATTGAAATTCCCTGCAGACCGCTATCATCCTCCCTATCGTCGCGAATAATCAACCTAAATCCATCTGGAAATGGACTGCCGTCTACGAGAGGGGGCAGTGTATCTTTTGCTGGTTCATATTCGATAAAAGACTGCCCAGCCATAGTTCCGTAAGCATCGTAAGCATCCTTGCCATAGCCAAAGCCATAGGAATACATTCCAAATGGTAAATCAGCTTCGATAGAATGCGAGCCATATTCTACTTGCAAATAACCAATTGAATATCGGCTAATTCCAATTTGCTCGAACAAAGAAGAATCTACCGGGACACCATTTAAACGCAGGCTTTTAATAGCTACGGTAGGGATGACAACATTAATAAAGTGTCGCCACTCACCATTAACCGGTGTAGCAAAGCGGTAGCTTTTTAGGAACTGTTGTGTAGGACTGACGAGCAACATCATTGGGTCGCCAATGGAATCTCCGATATTGTATCCGTGGGAGAACTGCGCAACCAAGATAGGTTTGTTGGCAGTGATTTGCAATGGCTTGTTGACCAAACTATCGAAATATTCGCCAGCACCAAGAGTTCTCACCAATTTCCCATCAACAAAGACTCTTGTATCCGGCTCATTTGCTAAGACACGGAAAGTATAATTTTTCCTCGACTGTAAGATGCCCAAGTAAAAATGCTTGCCCCAGGATGGGATAGGAGGCATCTGTTCCACGAGATGATTACAAGCTGATTTGTTCGTAGGGACATACGCACATTGATGTCCACTAAATACAGCTATTTTTTTATTTGCACGAACGATTGAACCAGTCAAATCACATTTAGGAGATTGGACAAATTTAGCCGCAACTTGATAAACTTCACCTTTGTTTAAGTTTATCTTGAAGGGCTGATTTGCTGGGTGAAATTCAGTATCAAATGAGGGAATTACAGTGACTTCGGTGTTATTTTCCGTGGCAACGATTGCGAATATGGGAAGCATTTCGATTGATACAGTGTAGCACATTACTCTATAATCAGTTCCAAGAACTTCAACAGGGAAAGCAAGAAATGTATCTGTGGTCTGAAATCTTCTATTCAAGCCATAAACGAATATTGGTTTCTGAGAAACAATGTGAACAGCCAGTTTTTCGACAACATGGAAGCTTTTTACTTGGGCTAATGAGGGAATACGAACATTTTGAATAGTCTTTCCACGAACAAAAATTTCTGTTCGATAGTTTATTCCAGGTATCTCTATAGTTACTTTTGTATCCTCTTCGCCAGTAAGGAAAAGCTCTAAGAAAAGTTCACCAGCAGGTCTTTTGGGGTCGCTTTCCTGGTAATTCTTCATAAAGCAAATCCAAAACTCAGTCCCCACTGGTATCTTTACTAATTGTGTTTTCGAGGATGTTAGGGGTTCGAGCTGTGATTCTTCAATAGGTTGAGCCAAACTGCTATCAAACAGCAAAAGAATAGAAGCAATTACATAAAAAAACAATTTGATTGGTGTGGGAAATTTATGGGTATTCATTTTACAATGAGAAATTTTGAACGAAACGACCCAATTGAGTATGCGTTCAACTCCAAAAAGTAGACTCCGCTGGGAAAATCATACGGCAAGGTGAGTTCCAATAAGTAATCGCCATCTTCTAATTTTTCATTCAGAGAAATTTCCCGATTTTTCCCCAAAACTTTAAAGTATTCTTCGTCTTGCACAGATGTTAAGACAGTCTCTCCTTTTGAATTAAATACTAAAATCTCAACAAACGAACTTTTTACAATCCCAAATCGGAATTGTACTCTCTCGGAGGTGGGGGTTGGAAATCCCTCCGATAAGTAATTATTTTTAACTGGAATTACAAGCGGACCTTTAACAATGATAATTCCGCCGTTGAATAGGTAGTCCACCGGGGTATCGTCGAGCTGTACCTGCAAAAGTTTAATCGTATCAACAGAATCCTTGTAAACCAGACCTTCGGCTACTATCTTGCAAAGAATACTCTCTTTTTTTAAACTATTGTTGATACTTGAGGAGGAAATTCGAAGAATTGCATCGCTTAAATTGTTTAGAGAAACATTAAAACTTGGCTCGGGCTCTGCGATGAGATACTCAGAGTCCGAAACAATCTTAATTACATCAATTAGGAAAGCATTGAATTGAAATACGAGATTTAACTTAGTAAAATTTAAATCCGAGAAATCTCCGAAAACGACAATAGTATCAAATTGACCACGATTGATAAAAGTTTGTGGTATGATAATTTTTACTTGGGAATAAGAAAAATTCCATAAAAAAGGAATAAACAAGAAAAATTTAAAAAGTTTAAAAGTCAACATATTAAATGTAATAGAAAATACAAAATTATTAAAAAAAGTTTTAGGAAGATTAATTTGGGTCTCATTGCAAGGTTG
>JBKBVP010000275.1:0-2780 GCA_046289495.1 Candidatus Kapaibacteriota bacterium
AAACAATTACCTATATGCTTTCGCTAAAAATGTAATTTACAAATTCAATGGTAAAGACTTCGAGACTTTTCAAACCTTAGAGAGTTACGAAAGTATAAATTGCGTGCAGGTTTTCGATGGTAAAATTTACTATTCTACAACAAATTTTGTTCGAGACTTGAACGAAAATCTTATATATTTTGTTAATGACACCCCTCAGAAAGCAAGTATCAACGGATTCCTTTTTTTATCCCAAGACCAAGTTGCGATTTTTTTAAACAAAAGAGGTTTAGTTTTAAAAAACATAGCAAAGGCAGAGCTTAAATTTTACTTACCTAAATCTCCAATATCGAACCAATTTAATCACTTTGATGTCTCCTCAACTGGTGGCTTTTGGTCGGCAACGAATCCCGACCCGCGGGGCGAAGGTTTGATGTTTTTAAAAGATGGCATTTGGACAAATTTCACACCCTTTCTTCATCCTATGATAACAACAAACAATTTCACAAAAGTAACCTGCGTCGCCGACACTGTCTATGCAAGTTCCTGGGGCGAGGGGTTATTTGTAATCTATCCATCATCAGACACATTTGTAATAAAGAAATTTAACAATACCAATAGCCCACTGACAGGTATTCCAGCGAATCAGAATTACGTTGTCGTTGAGCAAACGGCTTACGAGCATTATAAATCTATACTTTGGATTGTAAATTATTCGGATGCCAAAGCTGGATACCTACTTGTTTCTCTCGATAAATATGGCAAGTTTCACGGCTTCGTCCGCACTCCTCTCCGTAAATACAACAACATATTAATCGATGAGTTTGGGACAAAATGGATATCCTCGAGAGATGGCACTGGCTTGTACTATTTCAACGAAAAAAATACATTAGAAGATACAACCGACGATGTTGTTGGCAATTTGGTTTTGAGTTTAAGCTTGCCTTCGACTAATATCTACTCTATGGCTTACGACAAAAACGGCTATATTTGGTGTGGCACAGGACAGGGTATGTTCCTTATACTAAATCCAGGAGCTGTGCTGAACAATTCCAACCCAATCGTCAGAAAAATCAAACTCTTGGAGGACTATTCAATTAATTGCATACATATCGATGCTTTGAATTACAAATGGATTGCAACCAACAAGGGCGTATTTGTTATCTCCCCAGATGGAAGCGATATTGTCCTAACTTTAACTAAAGAGAACTCGCCTATCCTCTCCAATGAGGTTGCTTACATCAAATCCAATCCAACCGACGGAAAATATTACTTCGGAACAAGCAAAGGTCTTGTTGTAGCTAGCTCCCTCATCGTCCAACCGTCGGACAATTACCAAATTTCTATCGCTCCACAGCCGCTTACACTACCTCAAGACCAATACTTGCTTATCGATGGATTGGCTTTGGATACCGAAATCAAAATACTGACCATCAACGGCGAAATCGTTCGTACTCTCTTTACTCAAAGCAAAATAACACTTTGGGACGGCAAGGATAGCAATGGCAACTACGTCTCTACTGGTGTGTACCTACTTGTTGCAAAATCCCTGACAACTAAGGAATCTGCTGTACATAAAATTGCCATCATAAGTAAATTTTGATGAGAAGATCAAATCTCATTCTTATTTCATTGTTAACAATTGTGAATTTACTTGTTTGGTTCAAAGCCACAAGTCTAAATTTCTACAATGATGACTTTCAAATTCTATCATATTTACAGGAACACTTCGTATCGAAACCATTTACTGTCTTTACAAGCAAAGACGTCTCGGAGCACTATTTCCGTCCAGTTCCAAATTTTATCCTTACACTGATTTTATCCATTTTCGATTTCAACCCACTACCCTTTCGTTTACTCTCAATTTTGCTTCATCTATTATTATCTCTTTCGCTCTATATCTTTTTAACCAAGATGTTCCACAATCCAAAGCTGGCTTTTATTTCCTCTTTACTATTCTCTTTGCTACCGTCCCACGATATATACCACGCTTGGCTTGCCTCCATCGGCGACCTACTCGCTGCAACATTTATTCTTTGGAGCTTCTTTTTCCTTATCAATTTCAGCAGTAAGGAAACTTTTCTTCTTTCCTTATTGTTCTTTTCTCTCTCTCTTCTTTCGAAAGAAAGCACTTTGCTCGCTCCTTGCCTTGCAATTACACTCAACTATTTCTTTAAAGACCAACGTAAAAGACTCGTACAATTCGCAATCACCACCAGTGCAATTATCTTGCTTTTATTTTACTATCGACATTTTGTTCTCGAAATAAACGTTTTCCACTCACCAAACATCGAAAATTTATCATTACTTCGTTCAATTGGTAATTTTTTATTATACCCTTTTGTCTTGGTCATTCCAACCTTTGCCTATTCAAAAGCAGATCCACTTCCGATATTATTAAACTTGATTACACTCTTTACTTTTGGAACTCTTCTCATCATTTACAGCATAAACAAAGAGGGGAAAGCAAAAAACATACTCATCTACGGCTTGGCTTGGTACTTCTGGTTTGCCATTCCAGCTGTTCCTTTGTTTATGCGATGGTACTCGCTTCTGCCCTCTATTGGCTTTTTCATTGCTTTGCCAGAGTTAATTAGAATCGTAAAGCCCAGACACATTACAACAGTCGCCATCACATTGATTGTAATTCTATCATTCATAAATTTTTATTCCATTTCCGGCTGGGTAAAAGCAAATCGTGCCGCAACGAAAGTTCTAATTGCTGCAAGAAATATTCATTTCGAAAAGCCTTCGGGTGTGTTGCTCTGGTTTTTTCCACAGTACTACAACAACTACGCTAT
>JBKBVP010000276.1:0-2778 GCA_046289495.1 Candidatus Kapaibacteriota bacterium
AGAGAAATTTACAATGGCGGGAAGACTCGAGCAATCGTCTACTCAAATACACGAGGAACAAAATTCGACACCTATTGATTCCTATCATTGAGAGGGAATTTAATCCAAAGATAATAAATAACCTTGCTAAACTTTCACTTATTGCACAGAATAGTTTTAAAATTTTATCGAGCTACATTAATAAGTTCTCAGAGTTGATTTTGGTGGCCAGAAACAAAAGTGAAGTAGAACTAAACTTGGAAAACCTCACATTATTTGATAATATTCTTTTTAATGATTTATTTCAGTATATTACTGATACTTACTTTAATTATACACTTAGTTTCTCTCAAATTGAAGAGTTGAAAAATCTTGTCTATTCCGAAACTGGAAAATACATTGTGCTCTCGCAGAGAATTTTTGTGTATAAAAATCGCAAAACACTAAAATTTATAATTAAGGAAGGTGATTTTCGTAAACAAGTCGTAAAAAGAATTCCAAAGATCGGGCATACTTTATGGAAAAGCTTTTTCATAGAATTCGAAGAAATACCCAGGGAAGAATTTCGCACAACGGATGATAAGTTTACGGAATTTTTTGATTACGATAAACTTGCTGATGAAATCATTATTCGCATTTGGAAAGAGGGCGACAAATTTTTTCCGTTGGGTATGAAAGGGTCGAAAAAACTAAGCGACTTTTTTGTTGATCTTAAAGTGCCTTTACATAAAAAAAATGAGTATCCTGTGTTTCTATCCAATGAGGAAATATTCTGGGTTGGGGGGCTAAGAATCTCGGATAAATTTAAAGTTACTTCCAAAACCAATAAAGTACTGAAAGGTAGAATTATAAAGATAAAATCCAAATGAGTAATCAAGTTAAATTTAGGAAGAATGAGCTTAGGATTTATGACAAAAAATTTGTAAAATTTATTTCCTATTCTGAAATAATAAACAGAATAAAACTTATTTCGGACGAGATAAAGCGAGATTACAAAGGAAAAGAACCAGTAATTGTTGTAATCTTAAAAGGAGCTATATTCTTCGCTACTGAACTACTGAAAAATTTAGACTTCCCATTGCGTGTGGAAACATTGAAAGCAAAAAGCTATGGTAATCGGATGAAGTCCTCGGGTAATGTGGAATTATTTATTACCTGCGAGGACTTGGAAGGGAGAGATATTATTCTCGTCGAGGATATTATCGATACTGGCTTGACAATTTCAACTGTTGTTAAAGAATTGTTGAACTACAAGCCAAATTCAATAAAAATAGCAACTTTACTTCTGAAAACAGAGAAATTTAAAGTAGATTTGAAAATTGATTATTGTGGATTTGAGATACCAGATAGATTTGTTATTGGTTTTGGTTTGGATTTTGCTGAACTTGGTAGAAATTTAAAACACATTTATATTCTCGAGTGATTCAATTATGTTTACTGGAATAATTGAAGAAATAGCAAATGTTTCAAAAATTCAACGAACTGGCAATAGTCTTCGCTTGAGGATTAATTCAAAATTGGTCGTGAAAAATTTAAAAAATGGTGATTCGGTAAGTGTTAATGGCGTCTGTTTAACAGTTGTAAATTTTAGCCAGGATTTTTTTGAGGTCGATGCCGTTGAGGAAACCTTTAATAGGACAAATCTCGGTTTTTTGAAAAATGGGGATTACGTCAATCTTGAACGAGCGAGAACTTTCAACGATAGGATCGATGGACATATTGTACAAGGGCACATTGATGCAATGGGTAGATTGATTAGAATAAACTTCTTGCCAACCTCGAAAATATTTTTCATTTCGTTTCCGATAGAATATAATGAGCTAATTGTCCCAAAAGGTTCTATTGCAATCGATGGCATCAGTTTAACTGTAGTCAAGGTGGAAAACGACGCTTTTTCTGTGAGTGTCGTTCCTTTTACTTTTGAAAATACAAATTTGAAGTATAAGAAAATAGGTGATGTTGTTAATTTAGAATTCGACATTTTGGGCAAGTATGTGGTAAATTATGTTAAACTAATTAAACAAAAGGACAAATCTATTCTCGACCAATACTACTCGCAACCTGGTTAATCAGAGGATAATATGGAAACTGCTTATAAAGAATTAAAAATTAAAAGCAAAATTTTGGATAAGGACATAGATTTGAAAATTTTTGGTAAGTATGGTTTTACGATGCTCGGATTTCCTGTTATGTCTGACGAATACGATGAAAAAGTGGATTTAGGATTTGTCGAATCTGTTCAAAATTACATAGTTAATGGCCTTTTCAGAATTGTGTTTTTACCAACTGTTGGAAATAGAATATGGAAAAACACAAATATCGACTGGAAGGAACGTTCTGATTTGCATAGAAAATACAATAGTTTTCTTATGGATGAAGTTTTCCCAAGGTTGTTTAGAATAGCTGGAAGTCCATCTCCAATCATTACATTTGGATGCGGTGATGCTGGTTTTTTTGCTGCGAATACTTATTTTCGCCATCCAGATATATTGTATGGAACGATTGCAATCGATGCCTATTACAACCTGCGTTACCTCTGTGGTTTTGACGCCTGGGATGAAAATTGTTATTTTAATTCTCCGATGGACTTCCTCCCTAATTTGGAAGAACAGTATTGGTTAATCCATTTGAGAGGCAAAAAGCAGATTCATTTAATTGCTACCGATAGAGAAAATAATTCCCTTTCAATTCAAGAAAATAAAATATTGAGTAATATCCTGACCCAAAAAGGGATACCTCATAATTTTGAAATCGTACCTCCAATGGATTCTGATATAGTTCATAATTGGCACAGTATTT
>JBKBVP010000277.1:0-2771 GCA_046289495.1 Candidatus Kapaibacteriota bacterium
GTAAGTTAACTTCTGTTGAAGTGGCAAACAATCTGATTTTTGGTGAACCGGAAGTTATTAACAATGAAACAAGATTCCCGATTTATCTAAATGGTGAGTACTCTGGACCGCTTTCAGTGTTTGTCGAGCTAAATGAGCCATTTGTTTTGATTAAAAACAACTCAAACTTACTTGTAGACTTCGAAAATAATCGTGGGGTCATCGCTGGAAGTGGAAATTTCTCAAGTAATGAGCCAATAGCATTTTTAGTTGTTGAAAATTCTAATTTGGTCTCATCAAATTATTTTGTTCGATTTAATGAAAATGTAGTTCAGCCCATATTCTTGTTGGGCAAAACGGAGCCAGAAGGAGACAACGTAATACAAATATTAGATAATGGTACTAATGCACCAAAAATTAATTTAAGATTAGATGTTCCAGGAAATTACATTGTTGAAATTCGCGACTTAAGTGGCAACATAATTAAAACCTTCGACTTGGTTATAACATCGATGAGCAACTTCAACTTGGACTGGAATGTCGAGCAAGAAAACCTAAGCAATGGTATTTACTTTGTGCGCTTAATTGGCAATGGTACAAATATTGTCGAGAAAATGGTATTTGTTAAGTAGATTTGTGTTGCTTGTCTGGCTGGCCATTTTGGCTAGCCAGACAAGTTATACACAAAGACATTCAAATTGCGAGTTGAGTGTGTATGGTTCTTTGAAAATTGATGTGTGCGGGAGTGAAAATCAAAAAAGGTTCATTCTCGTAATGAGTATAGGGAATGTTACAAGAAGAGATAGCTTATTTGGATTTAATTTTCAACTAAGTTATGACAACAATAAGGTTAGAATTACAGATGCGCTCTATCTGAATACATTGTCGGAGTTCTTCGACAATAAAAATGTGTTTATAAATTCGAAAGAAGGAAAAGTCTACGGATATGCTATTACGATGGGTATGGAACCGATATATGGCAATAGACCGTTGCTTGCATTAAATGGATTATGGATTAGTCAGTGTCCAGATACTTGCACCTTCACTGTAGATTATATCGAATTTACTAATGAGTTTAAGATAATAATTGATACCCTTAAACCTGCTAAACTCGTAGGAGAAATATTTTACTCATCAGATAGGTTTTTTGAAATAAGCATCTTACCCGATACGTTAAAATTTGAAGACAATAAAGGTGTAATCGATTTAAATATTCGGATTCCAAAAAATTCTCGATTAACAAATTATTCAATAATAGGTGTTTATGACCCTGATATGATTAGTTTTGATTCAATAACTTCTTTAAGTGACAACATTAGAATTGAAGACTATGAACATACGAATAACTTGGTTAGACTTTTTTGCAAAAATTTATACGATATTGCTGATACTCAGAAAATTCGCTTTTATATTAATTTTATGGCTGAAAATAACTTTACAATTGTTGTCTTTTATCCTGAGTACGACTTGACATGTAAATGTTTAAGTGGTTACAAGACAGATTCAGTTTCGGTGGTTTATATAAAAGAGACAAGTTTGCTGACTGAAGAAAAAAATCATATTGACATAGATAAATGTTATGTATACGACGTAATGGGAAGATTAGTTAATAATATTGACGTTCAAAGCAATTATTCTGGATTTCGAAATGGGATGCATTTTTTAAATCGAGGTATTTATTATGTTATCTGTCGAGATAAATTTTCGAAAATTATTGAAAGAAAGATATATGTTAATTATTAATTGTTCACAAATGGGAGGTTTTATGAATAACCAATCGTCTTACAATCGGTTTCCAAGACTTATCCTGGGTTTATTGATTGCCCTAGGATTTGTTTTCGTTGTTCCTAATTCATATTTGCATTCACAAGGAGACAAGCCAGAAATTCCACGCTTATCATTAACTGGTGCCGATAACGACTGGGATGCAAATTGGTATCCAGATGGTCGAATTTGGGTACCCCCATCTATCGACCCGAACAAGCCGCGTGAAATTTTAGTTCCTGTATTTATCGAAAACAAATGGTATACACACGAAGCAACAAAAGATATCTATATTGCCGAACCAATCAAAAGTTTTAGTTTCAAGGTTCAGTATGATTCATCAGCCTTGCGTGCCCTAGGTGTTCAAACTTTTGGTTATCGGGAATTGAATTATTTTTCCGATAAGAAATATAAATACCACACATTAGCCAAAGATTTCCAAATCAGCTGGATGGACGATAGGGATACCTCATATCGGACATTTCTTAATCCAGGTACACCATTGTCAGATAGAGGAAGAGGTCGAAGTATTAAGATAACTGGCTTTTCAACCACTCCTTTACCAAATTGCGATGAATTCAAAGTATTACTTTACATCAGATTTATGTTGGTTCCTCAGGCTGGAGCACCCATTGGTTTAGCACAAAATACACCCTTAATCATCGGACCCGACACCATTATGTATAATGATTTGAACATAAGGGTTGAGGCACCATTCAAAAAGTATAGACCAAAATGGAAAGGTCGTATTGTTGCTGAGGACTATCCAAACCCATCAAAGTTTACTGGTTTAGCTGGTATAGATAATAGCGCATATCCAAATTGGAATAATGAACCCTATTATCCAGGTGTGATATATTTAAGAATTAGTGACAATGTACCACGCTTTGGCTTCATTCTTGAATGGGCAATTGGCCAATTACCACAAATTGCTCCCATTGGTGATGACGGTTCCTTTTATGAAATGAAGTCCCCCATCACTATCGACTCTACCTCTCCTTCAACTACTTCATTTGGAATGAGATCTT
>JBKBVP010000278.1:0-2737 GCA_046289495.1 Candidatus Kapaibacteriota bacterium
GCTATACGATAAACTCCAAGAAATACTCTCGATAGTGAAATTAGATGATTTAAAGTCTATTTCTTACAAAGCCATATCCAACGTTGACCTCTGGAACAATTTAAAAGATATTTATTCGCAAGATTTCCAAAGCCATTGGAATCTATTAAAAGAATTCATTCGCAAAACTTATAAAAATGCCCTGCAAAATTTCCTTACCAATCTCAAAAACTGTTTCGAAGATTATCAGAGACTTAATTTACCCGAGGAGGTAAATAAAAGCGTAGAAGAATTTCACCATCTTTGCAATGAAATTTTTTCATTAGATTTCGATTTGCTTAGCATTAAATATAAATTTTGGGAGATTCTAAACAATTTTCTCACAACAATTTTCACACATAAAGGAACAGCCCGAAAGGCATTATTTAGATTTGAGCCGGAAATTGAAAATCTATTAAATCAAATTGCAAAATCATACACAAGAATTTGGCTATTGTTACTAAAAATAATCAATTATAATTTTCTACTCGAGATGATAAAGAATGAGTTCGAAGGTTACGATATTGAGAGAAAGTATTTTGAAACTTCTAAAACAATTTTTTCCTTCATCAATGATGTTTACAATAACTTCCAACAACTAAAATATGAATCGGGCTTTATTGAATTTTCAGACATGCTTATTAAAGCAAAGGATTTGCTTACGAATTTTCCAGAAATTACAAAAGAATCAAGACGGCAAATAAAATACTTACTTGTGGATGAATTTCAAGACACAGACCAAGTTCAATTCGAAATAATTCAACAACTGGTACCTTTTCCCTCGAAGGAAAACGAAGAAAATATTCCAAATTTGTTCATTGTGGGCGATGAAAAGCAAAGTATTTATTCGTTTCGCAATGCCGATGTCCGGGTGTTTCAAAAAGCAAAAGAATATGTTGCTAAATTAAATTCTGTATCGAACAATGACAATGGATTGTTAAAGTTGACAACTACATTTCGGCTGAAACCAGAAATTGCAAGTTTCGTCGATTTAATTATGTCCAATCTTATGGAAATTTCCGATGCGACACCCTATACTGAATTCAATATAAAATACGAACCATTTGTAATTCCACTCGAAAAGCTAAGTTCTATTGAAGGTAAATCAACTACTGTAGCACCAATTACATTTCTTTTCGAGACAATTGGCGAAGACTCTGATTTTTTGAAATCCGACATCTTTGATATAAATTCTGATGAGATTTTAGATACTCTAACCTATAAGGAAGATGAATCAACGCTTCCATATTTAATAGCATATCATATTAAGTATATTGTTAACAATGAAAACGCATTAATTTTCGACATAGAAACTAAATCGTACCGAAAAATCAACTATTCAGATATAGCAATAATCAGCAGAAAGACTAAGGACTTGGCGGAGCTTGCCACTGTTCTTGCAAAGTTTGGCATCCCCTTGTTGTTTTTTGGGACTAACAACTTTTTTGCTTCAAAAGAAATTCAAGACGTCGTCCTATTTCTAAAGTTTTTAGTCGACACAAAAGATGACATTGCATTATGCGGGATTTTAAGGTCCATTTTCTTTGGATTTACAGACGAGATGCTTGTTAATATTGCCAAAACCTCGATTGAGAAAAATGTATCCTTTTGGACAAAGTTAAAAAATTATAGAAATTACCTCCAAAAAAGAGAAATCGCAACTCTCGATGAAGAGGAATATCAAATTCAATTAAGTAGAGTCGAATTTGCAATTGAAACAATAGAAAAACTTCTGCCTTTGGTATCTGTCTTACCTATAAATGAGTTAATTCATCGAATACTTATTGTAACCGAGTGGCATAAAAAGGTCAAGGTTTTTGCAAATTACGAGCAAATGCTTGCAAACATGGATGAGTTCTTGGACTATGCTCGCGAGTATGTGTCTACGGGTTTTAAAACGATTATAGACTTACTCGACGAGATAGACTTTATAGCAAGACACGGATTGCAAGATGTGGACAGATTTGGCTTCGTATCGAGTAACGCAGTGAATTTGCTGACTATACATTCGGCGAAAGGTCTCGAGTTTCCGGTAGTATACGTTCATAAAATCGACAGTCGAACAAGAAGTCCAGATTCAATTCAAATTTCGCGGGAGTTAGGGTTGATTTTTCCGATTCAAATCACCCTTGGTGGAGAAATTTTGAAAATTCCCACAATGCAAAATATACTCTCAACAGAACAGTTAAAGCTCGAGCAAGAAGCAGAAGAAGCAAGAATCTTATACGTAGCTCTAACTCGTGCCTCGGATTATTTGATAATCACTGGTTCACTCGAAGAAAAACGCGACAAAATTTCTAAGAGAAAAACTTATCGACCCAAAAATAGATTAGCACTCATTCTGGAGATGATGAATGAGGAAATCCAGGAACCAACCTCAAATTATAGGAGAGTAAAAGATTTAAAATTCCATTTTACCTGGAACGACATTGATGTTAGTTCCGAGCCTCCAGAGTCAACCATAAAAGTTTCAGTGGACTTTATCTTCGACCTTTTCTACAAGTCTCTAATCGTAGATCATTTTATTACTAATCAACTACCAGAGGAAGAGCAATCCGAGAAAATTTACCTTCTTGATAAAGTACAATCTAGTATCTCCAACAATCTTTTATCCTCTACCAAATTATACATTTATTCTCAAGACCCAAAGAATTACTTAAAGAGCTACTTTTTAGGAATTCACCGAAGTTTGATTGAAGTGATGAAATCCAACTTAGTT
>JBKBVP010000279.1:0-2732 GCA_046289495.1 Candidatus Kapaibacteriota bacterium
ACCCTCCAATGAAATTCCGATTTGAATCCACCGTATTAACAGTAATTGCAGTACCGAAATCGACAGTAATAATTGGAGCGGAGAACTCATCCAATCCGCCAATCAATCCAAGAATTCTATCGGTTCCAATCCAGTGATAATTAAAGATATTGACCCGTTTCTGCTTTAAAATGAGCTCGCGAATATCATAGATGTAAACATTTTTATAAGAAGCTAAAAAATCGACTATTTTGGTAGTTTGCTCTGTGTTTACACTGGAGTATAATACCCTAATCGGGGTTTTTACCTTTGAATTAAAGAAATTTTTAAACTCATCAAGGAAGCGTTGTGTATAGCGAAAAGTCTTATAGATATTTCTGTAAACTAATTTAGCACGGCTATTGCCAAAATCTATCGCAAGAATTTGCTCAAATAGTTTATCATTCGATTTCATATCTTATAGAATCTCCATCGGTAATTACCAATGTTTCACCTCTATCTTGATTTCGAACAACCAACCTACCGATGTTGTCAAGCGCAACAGCTTCGCAGAAATAATTCCTATTAACTACGAAGATTTTTTTTCCAATAATGTTTAACTCTTCAAACCATTTCTGTAATACTTCCCAAGGGAGCAAGCTAAAGAAGTTTTGGATGTTATCGATTAGCTTATCGACTACAACATCCACCATTAATTTGCAACCCAGGATTTTTAGGGAAGTTGCAAATTCTTCTACATCATTTGGGAAAGTCATTTGATTAACATTAATACCAATACCCAGGATGGTTGCGTAGCAGAATTCCCCAACAAATTGATGTTCAATTAAAATCCCGGAAATTTTTTTGAATTTACCACCCTCGGCTCTCACGTAAACATCATTTGGATACTTTAAACGAAAGTCTAAGTGTGGACACAATTGACGTAAAGTGGCAAGTACAGCCAAACAGCCCAATCCTTGCAGGTGTGCTAGATCTTCAGCCCTTTTCATTTCGTTGTGTCTGATACCAAGAGAAAAATACACATTCTGCCCAAAGTCGCCGAACCAAGAATTTTCGTTCCTTCCCCGTCCGCGGGTTTGGTAATTTGCAGTAACTATTACGCAATCGGTGGTTTGCAGGAGTTCTTTTGCGAAATCATTAGTAGAGGTGACAGTTTCGTAATTGAACCTTTTAAATTTCATAGATGCAAATCTTGTGCAATTGCAGATTGAATATCCAAAATCAATTTATCAGTCATCAGAGAGAAAAGTTTTGAAAACGCTTGTACAATTATTGAATTTTCTCTTTCAGATACTTCAAGCTTTTGAGAATAATTTCCAGAATGTATAATCTTTTTATTTTGTTCCAATGGTTCATACTTTATAAGATTGACATTGAAAGAAATTTGAACCCAATTTTTTTTCTTATCTTGTCTACTTGCAAATGCTTTGAATTCGATGATACTGCCCTCGAGTATGTAATTAGGAACAATAGCAGTATTGAAAGAGGCAACACCATACTTAAAAGCTTTTGATTGATTGAACCTTGAATAAATGAAACCATTAAGCAATTCCGAGTAATCCGTGTTGAATCTATGGTAATTAAACTTTTGAATTGTACCATCATCGTACCAAATTACAATTCTATTGTCCAATAGTTCGTCCGGAACGGAAAACTCCTTGAGCAGAATATAAGTTTCAATGGTGGCAATGTTGCGAAACGAAAAAGCTTCGTGGTTTAAATAATAGTAAATTGTAGGAATGTACGGAGTTCTAACAGAAAAACAGCTTGTTAATACCAATAACAATAAAAATTTAATGGGATTTCTTTTCATTTTCCTTTTTGAAAAACCAATACAAATTTAAGTAAATGTTGCTAAAAACATTTAATTTAGTTTTTTTAAAAATATAAGAAGTGTATTGATTTATTTTATTTCGGACATACATTTGGGGTACTTTCCTAAAGAGAAAAATGGGCTGGTAGAGAAAATGCTCATCAGATTGCTTGATCTCATTTCAAAAGATGGTAATCTTCTTGTTATAGTCGGGGATTTGTTTGATTACTGGTTCGATTACAGAACTGTTATTCCCAAAGACTTTTTTCGAGTGATTAGCAAATTTGATGAACTTTTGGAAAAAGGTGTAAAAATAATCTATCTGATAGGGAATCACGACTTTGGCCATTATAAATTCTTCGAAGAAGAATTAGGAATCGAAATTTACAGAGATGATTTAGAGCAAACTTTTTACGGAAAGAAATTTTACATATCTCACGGAGATGGAAAAATTAAAAACGATTGGGGTTATAAGCTTTTAAAATTTATACTTCGAAACAAGGTCTCTGGAACTTTATTCCGATTGATTCATCCCGATATTGGAATAAAACTGGCACAGAAGTCATCGAGAAAAAGCAGAAATTATACGGAAAACAGAAGAAACAAGGATTTCGACTCCTTATTTGAATTTGCAAAACTCAAAATTGAACAAGGTTACGACTATGTCGTAATGGGGCATTCACATCGATTGGAACAAAGAAATTATAAAAACGGAATGTATATAAATTTAGGTGATTGGCTTGGTATGCCCGTTGTTGGAATTTATGATGGAAAAGAATTTTTAGTTGAACCTGTTGAAAAGATGATCCAAAATACATTGAGGGAATAGATATGGAAGCTTTAGAAGCAATCTTTTCTCGTAAAAGCGTAAGGAATTTCACTGGAGAGGCTATTTCGGCGGAGAAGCTTGATATTTTGCTGCGCGCTGCAATGGCTGCTC
>JBKBVP010000280.1:0-2726 GCA_046289495.1 Candidatus Kapaibacteriota bacterium
ACGGCTTACGCTACTGGCTCTAAACTCGGCTATCAATGGTACAAAGATGGGCAAAAATTGGAAGGTGCAACTTCACCGCAACTTGTCTTAAGAAATGTCAATTTTACTACTTCTGGAGTCTACACTTGCGAAGCAACTGGAGCAAGTGTTTGCCCAAGTGATTTTACAGATAAGATTTTAGTCTATGTTCTCACAGAAACAAACATATCCGTACAACCAAAGGATTTCTACGGTTATTTGGGCAGTTTTGCTGCTTTTACTTTTGATGTGCACGCATATGAACTTGCTAATGGCGAAATTTCTATTCAATGGTATCGAAATGGTCTACCTCTGCGAGACGACTGGAAGTACTCGGGTACTCGGTCGAATTATTTTACAGTCAAAGATATTACTTTTTCTGATACCAGTGATTACTTCTTCGCAATTGTAAACGGTAGGTGCGGTGCAGATACTACAAATATTGTTAAAATACATATTGTCCCGAACATTCAAATCAAGCCTGATACTTTGTACATTTGTGATGAAGACTCCTATTTAAATATTCCAATTTCAGTTCCATACCCAATTTCCCAACAGAATTACATTGTTGAATTCTATCGTGGAAATATTCTCATTGGCAGTTTTAACTCTTCTGTTATTGGTATGTCGATGAAGCTCCCGGTCGCTTCCTTGATTCCAAGTGATTACTATGCTATCGTAAGAGTTCCATCTCTTGGTGTGTCCTTCAAGACAAACATTGTTAAAATAATAAAAGTTGATAACCCACCAGTTATAACAAAAGACCTACCAGACCAGTTGTCGCTGAAAGTAGGTGATGAATTGAATTTATCAATCGAAGCAGAGGGTTTAAATCTCCATTATCAATGGTATAAGGACGATACGCCCCTTACCTCCGCAATCGAACCTTATCTGCTTATCACTAATGTTTCTACTGATGATGCTGGAAGATATTACTGCTTGGTGTGGAACTGCGATACAGTTCAATCCAATGTAGTTAACCTCAATGTTACTTTGTTCTCTGTGTCGAGCGTTGAATGGCTTACTCTTCCCGATGGAACAAAATATAAACTCTTTCCAAACCCAACTCAGCATTCAAGCGAACTATCAATTGCTTCTGATTTAATCAAAGAATACAAAGTCGAAGTCTTCAATACTCTTGGCCAATCGATCTTCTCCCAAATTATCCAAACCAATGGAGTGAACAGTAACAGGATAACAATTCCATTTAAAGAATTGGGCTTAGCTGGGGGAGTATACAACATTAGACTTGAAACAGAAAATAAAGTAGCTACAATCCCTGTGGTCTACTTACCTTAAATTTACACAATTATTTGAACTATATAAACTTCGTGGTCATTTACGTCGACCACGAAGTTTTTAATTATTTTGATTATTTGTAAAAAAGATTGGTACGAGTTTATAAAGACTTTAAATTTCAAGTATTCTAATGAGGTTATTACTCGCTGGAGAGTAAATTGGGGAGCAAGAAGCAAGGACAAACTTGTCTTTGCTTTTTCCAATTTTATTTCGATGAATAAAGTCTATTATTTTATTCACATCTGTTTCGTCCTCAGAATTGGGGAAGAAAAAACTTTCTACGCCCCACACGAAATTCAGTTTCCTTACTGTTTGAATGCTGTCTGTAAAAGCAATTATGGGTATTCTCGGTCTGTACTTTGCGAGATTTATTGCTGTAAAGCCATTTTTTGTTAATGCTATTATTCCTTTTGCTTTGATTTGTTCAGAAAGTAGAGTAGAGGCATTAGCAATTGCATCGAATATTTCTGAGGACTGAAACACTATTCCTTTCTTTGAGTAATTACCAGCAAAGTCTTCTCGTTCTGCTTCGCGAATTATTTTATTCATATAATCGACCGATTCAATTGGATAACTACCGACACTTGTTTCTCCACTCAACATTAGAGCATCAGCACCATCAAAAACTGCATTAGCAACATCGCTTGCTTCGGCTCGAGTTGGTCGGGGATTAGTTATCATAGACTCCAGCATTTGTGTTGCAATTATGACTGGTTTACCAAGATATCTACATTTTTTTATAATTTCCTTTTGAATAATTGGCACTTTTTCTGCCTCGATTTCCAAACCAAGGTCGCCTCTTGCAACCATAATCCCATCGGATTCTTGGATAATTTCGTCAATGTTTTCTAATGCTTCCATTCGCTCTATCTTTGCTATGATTGGCGACTCCTTTCCGTAAATTTTCATCATTCCTCGCAGTTCAACAATGTCCTTAGAAGAACGAACAAACGAAAGTGCTACAAGGTCTATGTCGTTTTCGATGCCAAATTTTAAGTCCTCTATATCTTTAGTTGTTATCGAAGGAGCAATAGTTTTGCTCCTTGGGATCACAAGACCTTTATTACTTTTTAATACTCCCCCTTTTCTGACTCTTGTGACTACATCGGTTTCTTTTACTTCGATAATATCCAGTATAATGTAACCGTCGTCGATTAAAATAGTTGCACCAGTTGTTGCTTCTCTGGGTAAATTTTTGTGATTCGTTGAGACTATTTTAGAATTCCCCAATTCTATTTCGTTTGTTGTAATGACAAATATGTCTCCATTTTCAAGAGCAACAGCATCGTTCTCAACTTTACCAATTCTAATCTTAGGTCCTTGCAAATCTTGTAAAATTGCAATTTCTCGGCCCGAGATTTTGCTTGCTCTTCTTAAGTTTTCAATTATCTGTTTATGTTTTTGGTGAG
>JBKBVP010000281.1:0-2722 GCA_046289495.1 Candidatus Kapaibacteriota bacterium
CAAATAAAAAAAAGCAAATTTAACTATTTTTAAAAGATTTTTCGAGGCTTAGTATTTTGTTTATTAATGAAAAAAACAAAAACTTAGAGTCTTTTGAGCTGATTTTCAATTGATGGTCGAGTTTCACAATTTCACTCAAGGCACTTTCAGCTTCACTTTTTGTAAAATTCCTAATTCCCATTAAGTAATCATCCAAAAAATATGGGCTTACACCGATTGACTTCGCAAGCACAGCTTTTTCTTTTGTTTTTTTGGATATTTCGAACAGAACTAATAGGTTTTTAAAAAACTTATAAATGATATTTAACAAGAGGAGTTCTTGCTTTGATACACTCAAAATTTTATTGATAAATAAAAATGAATTGGCAATATCCTTTCTTGCAATCATCGAAGTTATTTTAAAAATGTTAATTTCTTTGTTACCAGATAACACAGTGGTCAAATCATCCAAAGTGATGCGCTTTTTATCGCCAAGATATGCACAAACCTTTTCCAACTCATTGTGCATTTCCCAAAGATTCGGGTTGGTATTTGACAAAAAGAAATCCAATGCCTCTTTGTCAATAGTAAAAGCTAATTTATCAAGTTCGCTTTTAACCCAGGAAGGAATCTGGTTTGCTAATAATTTAGGAAATTCAATCCAATAATATTTACTCAACAAAACATTAAATGGAAATATTAGCGACTCAGTTGAATTTCTATCCTTAAGAAATTTCTTGGTAAATCCATACAAACTTTCATCAAAAGAGATGATCAAAAGGGAAAGATTATTCGTGGGATTTAAAAGTAACCTTCTTAGAGCAATTTCACTTGGTTCGGTCTTGCTTTTTCTACCCTTTTTGTTAAAAAATTTTTCGATTCCTTTAAAAGTAATAAGTTTTGTTGTTGCGAAAAAGGACGGTACCAACTGTTTATCAATAATATTGATTAATTCCTCGCTACTTTTAACATCCTCGAGATCGAATATTTCAATTTGTAGATCTGAAAAGTAGTTTTGGAAAAAACTAAGATATTCGCGATATGCTTGGTTAACCAGGTAATCTTCTTCTCCAAAAATAGTGTAGCAATATGGTATATTTTTACTTCTGAAAATTTCTTGCGGAGAAATAATCATTGAGAATTACCAATATCCTGAACATCTCTACTATCATTAGAATTGTTGTATCTCTTTTTTGCTATGTAATCGAGAACTTTTTCAATTTTTGTTATGAGAACATCCTCTGTTGTCGGTTTTAAAATGTAATCATCGATACCGAGCTTCAAAAGAGAAGCAAAAAGTTCTTTTGATGCCAAAGCTGTACATGGTATCACGTGAATATTATCAAACCTTTTGTCAAGTCTTAGTCTTCTAAGAAAGCTATAACCATCCATAACTGGCATTTCCATATCAAGCAGAATTAGGTCTGGTATTCTATGTTCCAAGAATTCAAGACATTCGTTGGGATTTTTTATGCCAACAACTTCTACCTGAAGATGTTTTTCGATAATATATTTTGCAAATTGCCTAAACAGATTATCATCATCAAGAATCAATACCAAGAAATTTGTGTTTTCCATAGCTAAGTACTGTTATTTCAAAACCAAAATATTTGAAGGCAAAACACCAAATTCTGCAAATCTTATCAAAGCTCTTTTCGAGTCTTCATCAATTACATCACCGCTGGAGGCTATGAGCAAGCCCGAAGGCGTGTAATAGTTCTGATAAATAATCATACCAGATTGCAATTTATGAACTGGAACTCTACTAATCACTTTTTGTCCCATCATCTTTCGTTCTTCCTCCATGATCTGGATGAATGCTTCCACGAACCGCTTTTCGAAGTAAACCCCAGCTCGTTCGTGCAAAAATTTGATTGCAGAAAGGAATCGTGTTCCTCCAATATCTGCTTTGCTTGGCGGAAGTGTTGTTTGAGCTACAAGAGAAAATGTTCTCGGATCCACTTCTTTTCGAATTTTATAAACCAAATTGTGAAAAGTGTTAACAATTGAAATAATTTTTGCTTCTGGGTGGATTTGTTTGTCTCGTAATCCTTGGGGAAAACCAGAGCCATCAATATACTCGTGATGTTGATAAACTATCTCGGATATTAATGCAAACTCTGAGAAACGTTTTAATATATCTCTTCCTAATTCACAATGAGTATTGTAATAAATTCTCTCCTTTTCGCTGAATTCTTGAGGAAATTTAATCATTATACTGTCTTTAAATCCAACCTTACCAATGTCGTGAAGCAATCCAGCAACTTGACAATTAAGAATGGCTTCCTCTCCAAAATCTAATTCTTTTGCAAGACGTGCTGAATATTTAGATACAAAGCGTGAATGGGATGTTTCGTAATATTTTTCTTGAAAAGTAACAATTGCAGATAAAACATCAACGAACTGGAAGATACTATCTGCAAATTTTGTAGAAATGGTATCAATGAGAATTTCCAGTTCTTGAATTTTTTCCTGCTTTTCATTCAATTGTATATCTAGTTGCTGATTAATTGTTTTTAATTCGTTCTCGTTAGATTCTCTTGTTAAATTCATGTTTTCTTCCATAAGCAAGCTTAAGTCAATTTTACAACTTCAACATTGTCGACATTAAATCCCAAGAAAATATTTGCAATTTCACGAAAATTAATCGTTAAATCAGTTAAATAGAATTCAACATTAGGCCGAGTCGAAGTCAATCCATTTTCATCCAGAAGCAAGTTTTTCTCTGCCAAAAGCCTAAGTG
>JBKBVP010000282.1:0-2684 GCA_046289495.1 Candidatus Kapaibacteriota bacterium
GGTGCAGCCAATCCTACTCCATGCGCATTGTACATGGTTTCATACATGTTTGCGATTACTTCGTTTAAATTAGGATACTCTTGTGTTATGTACTCCCCTACTTTTCTCAGTACCGAATCACCATAACCAACAATTGGATAAAATTCCGCTAATAAGTCCCCAGATGAATTTCTCGGGAAAATCGAAATCTGCCGACGAACTTTTGTATCCCCGAAGGTCCAAACAGGAAAACGCCTTGGTTTTACACGAAAAGTCACCTCCGAAGCACCATTTTTGCTATTGTCGTTGGGGAAGACTAAATACGTATGAAGGTTGTTAAATAGAATTGGTGTGGAGTCTGCTTTTAAAGAAGTTCTGCGGAAGCTGCCGTCGATTTCGGCTCTTACATCAAGAAATTGAGGATTTGTTTCCGATGTAAGTGTTAACGTGTACCTTGTACTATCGTCGGGCTCAGTGTAGATATTTGAAATTAGGCGCAAAGAATCATTGACAGTAACATCCTTTGAAATAACAAGTCCACCACTGTTGCGCACATCAAGATTGCCCAAGACATTCTCTTCGTCTGGCAATTCTCCGCCACTAATTATTGTACCATTACCTCTGTATTCGACATCAACACGTTTACCAAAAACCGGTGTCGTAGATAGAGATGACCCTGAGTATCGCACAATTTTTGCAGAATCACCCAAAGAAAAATTGTTAGACGCAGAGTTAACAAATTCACCACGAGAGAGTACCAAAAGGTAATCCACCTTGAAGCCACCACCTCGAATTACAACTGCACCAAATGGATTATCCAGATTAAGAATTGGAAAGTTACCAGTCCCCCAGATATCCTGCCAATTGTCACCCGCAAGCCGTATCTCTTTGTCTCCAAATATACTACTTGTATTGGCTACAGGACCGAGCGCCCAAATATCACCACGAAGCAGATTGATGCGCGCCGAATCAATCATCAACAAACTGTCCCTTGCTATCAATGGCAGCGGTTGGTTTCCAATCTTCCGCACAGCGTCGATAACTTTCAGTCCCGCACCACTTATCACAAGTTGATTATAAACAATATTCGGTACCTCTTGTGTAAACGCAGGACATGTGGCAGTATATTCAAATCGACCACCAATTGTATCATTTAAATTCTTGACCTGTCCAGCACGAACCCGTATTGTACCAAAATTATTGATTATTCCACCAGTATTATCAAGAGTTACACCTTGTGCACCAAGAAAATAAATAGTTAAGAAAAAAACAATCAAATTGATTGTCATTTTCTTAGCTATCTGTATATCTTCTATCTTATTCATACATCATCAACCAGATTTAATATAATCAAAACCTCTCCCCCAATTTTCGGGGGAGAGGTTGTAAATTAAACTATTGGCAAATACCAATTTCAAGAATACTCTTGTTCATTATAGAACCATTGTTTGTTAGCTGCAGAGTTCCGAGTACTGGGGTAAATGTGCCACTAGGTCGAATCCAAATTCCGTTCAAACCTGTTCCAGAGCTACCATCTCCATCACCAGTGTTAGCAGTTGTATTCAAGTTAAATATACCTGGCTGAGGAAAACCTGTAACCTGAGCTAAACGAGTGCGGAAAATTCTTTCCCCGGTTCCCATAGTATTATCTTGATTACCTATGACTAAGGCTGCTCCACTAACATTTGCTATAGTTATGCTATTTGCCGCAGCTCCAGCATCACCACTATTGCTCCCATCTACCTCATCAGCAGCCCACGCGGCACCACCAAACACAGCTTGGTCTATACCAGTCCAAACAATCGTTCGAATTTCGACATCATCATTGGCAGTAGGAACGTAGCCGACATCCCAAGTTCCTGGATTCGTCCAACGTCCATTGGTAGTAGAAACAATTAGCAATGGCGATGTAGTGAGAAGAATGTTAGAACCATCAGATAATTCTTGAGCTGTACCACCACCTGGTGCAGATATTAAGTTAATCCCAGGACCTGAACCACCAGCATAAGTAATATATTTAGGTGCAGAAGAAACATTCCTTGCGTAAGTTGCACCGACGCGAATAAGTTTTTGATGGTTTGCACTACTGCTATAACCTTCTGCAAAACGCATTATATTTTCATCACCGCTAAATGATGCGTCTTTGTCGGAATCCTCGTAATAGAGTCTCAAAGAGCTGATGGTACCAGTTCCACTAAAGTTTGCTGTGACTGAACGACGAATATCTGTTGTATTGCTGAAGTTGTTTAAATTCGATGGAACAGTCTGCTGGCGAATATCAAGTTGGAACCACGTCGGAACAGCAGAGAATGTAACTTGTGTATTAGCATTATTGAAGGTATAGTTTGTATTAGCAGTCATATTTTGCCATCTGAACTTACCACGAACTTCGACATTACCAGTATAACTTGCAGTTGCACTTCCGCCAGTGTTTAACATAGTTAAAATGTAATCGTTTGCTCCAGGTGCCATGTCAACTTCTTGTGAAACATTTAAATTGTTGCAGACGCTCACATTAGCACCTGCAGTTTTGGCTCCAGTACCAACAAGGTACAAATTGCCATAGGAAGCAAAATTTGCACCATTACCCAATATAGTCTGTGCGCCGCCGGAATAGTAGAAGTTTGAGGAACAATTAAATGAGATATTTCCACCAGTTTGCGTGAAACTGCCATTCAAATAAACATTAGTATTTGCAGCGAGAT
>JBKBVP010000283.1:0-2681 GCA_046289495.1 Candidatus Kapaibacteriota bacterium
GATTTTCTCGACCCAGCCAGTGGCGAGCCACTGTACCCATTGCGAAAGGATTTCCCGCTGATGGGAATTCCTGGAGCACTACCTCTTCCGCCCTATCCAGAGCGAGACGGCGAGGTGCAATGATTTATACGCTATTTAAAGCCTCGTCCACATTTTGATAAAAGTCGAACACATTGTTTAAATTTAGAATCTCGAATAGGTACTTAATTTTCTCGTTGACACCAACGATGATGGTGGGTATAGCGTGTTCGCGCAACTGACGATTGGCAAGCAGAAATGCTCCAAAACCAGAACTGTCGATTGTTTCCACGTTACTAACATCGATTATCAGTGCTCGCAAATCGGGCTGAGCCTCGATAAGCAATTTCGCTTTCAAATTTGCACTATTTTCTGATGTTATTTTCTTTTCGTTGATCTTGACTATTGTTATTTCGTCCTTATGCTCTATTGTTAGATTCATATCGTCAAAAAGTTAATTCAAAAATGCTAATTTAGCAATTTTGATCCAATCTTGTCTGTTTGATGAAAATTCTAATAATTCGACTTTCATCCCTCGGCGATGTTATCCTTTCTACATTTGTTGTTAGGGTGGTCCAAAATGCCTTCCCAAATTCAACAGTCGATTTCTTGGTTGCAAATGAATTTGCCGATGTTTTTAAGTTTAATCCAAGAATAACCAATTTAATTGTGTATGATAAATCAAAATCATTTCTTCTTCACATTTACGACACACTTTCCATCCGTAACGCAAGAAATTATGATGTTATAATCGATTTACAAAACAATCTTCGTAGTTGGGTTTATTCTTTGGGGAAATCTGCTTCTATTTTTCGTTTCGACAAGCGACGTTTGTACAAGCTTCTCACTGTTATCTTTAAAAAAAGGGCAAGCACTATCTGCCCAATCCCAATTCTATACGTAAATACACTACCAGATTTGAAAAAATATGACGATGGTTTGGGTTTGGAGTTGTGGACAACCAAAGATACCAGCGGGTATTCACCACACAATAAAAACGTACACTTAAATCACTTTCAGCGGTTAGCAATTGCTCCTGGAGCTAAGCATTTTTCAAAGATATTGCCATTGGAAAAGTTTATTGCTCTTGTTGATTTGTTGCAAACAAATTTTTCGGCAGAGATTTTTCTCATAGGGGGGAACGAAGACCAACATATTTGCCAGTCGATTGCACGAAGGTTTAAAAATGTGTCGAATTTCGCTGGAAAATTGAGTGTTGTAGAAACAGCTGAATTACTCGACACGGTAGATTTAGTTATTTCAAATGATAGCTCTGCTGTGCACATAGCTGCTGCAAGGAAGATACCCGTGATTCAAATTTTCGGCTCCACAATTCCAGAATTTGGTTTCATTCCATTTCGCACCCCGTACAAAATAGTAGAGAATAACCCCGTAAATTGTCGGCCTTGTACTCATTATGGTAAATCCTATTGCCCAAAGAAACATTTTCGTTGTATGAATGAAATTACACCAATGCACATTTTTGATGCAATTTTAGAATTAAAAAGAGATATTCAACAAATCTCATAGTAGATTACTTCAACAGAAGTAGAGAAGAATCAAATTGTTTTTCCCTTCCGTGAAATGATTATTAACAATATTGATGTGGAATTATTTTGTTGTTTTGGGTTGAAATTCAAGGAAATACGAAGGGGTGAAATCTTCTGCCGGAATGGTTTTATTCTCGAGTATGAGTTTGTATCCGAGCCTTGCGATGTTTGATGCCGAGACAATGTTTGGAATTTTAAATTTTATCCCTCTGTCGATTAGTTCAATTCCAGTACCAATTACAATGTCGGTATCTTGAATTAAATCTTGTATTTTGTCTTCGGAGTCGAAGGCAACAAGACTCAATGGATTCAAACTCATATCGAAAAATTGGTAGAAAAAAAAGTTTCTATGGGAGTGTAAAATGCAAATCAATCTGCTTTCGTAACGAGAAACCAAATCGGAGGCTACGAGTGCCATGGCGGTAAGTGTCGGTACGGGAACTAATTTTACTTTGTTGTCGAAACAGAATCCTTTAGCAAAGGCAGCCCCAATTCTTAGACCAGTGAAGGAGCCAGGCCCAGAGGATACTGCAACGTGAGATATTGCCTCTGTTTCGATTTGTACATCTTGAAGTGCTCTCTTGACAAGAACAGCAAGAAATTGGTCGTGCGAATTTTGCGTGTGTATTGCATATTCGAGCAAACAATTCTCGCCCTCCGATATTGCAACAGAGCAAATGTTTGAAGATGTTTCCAGAGATAAAATTAATATTTTATCCATAGACCACGCTTTCAATAGTTTTTTTGAAACGCCATACTATTTCAAGAACTTCTGCAAATGAGGCTATTTTGACTTTAAGATAAAGTTTCTTGTTTCTCTGTAGTAATTTCGTATTCTCTAGCGAGAGTGTAAAATCCGAGATTATTGGTAGAATATTTTCGTAATACTCCGAGTTGCTTTCATCTGGGAATTCAATCGTCAAAGAATTAGACCTGTAGACTATCTTTTGTATGCCCGTGTCGAGAGCCTTAATCCTAAGAGAAACAATTTTAAACAAGTTTTCGACTTCATTGGGCGGAGCACCAAATTTGTCGAGCAATTCGTTGCGAATCGCCTGGAGTTGTTCATTAGTCCTGATATTGTATAGTTCTTTATAGTATTTAAATCTCTCA
>JBKBVP010000284.1:0-2673 GCA_046289495.1 Candidatus Kapaibacteriota bacterium
GTTCCCGAAACGAAAGATAAAATCAAAATCAATAGCCGGCAATTTTTGACCTTTACAGGTATAGTAATTCTAATCATCGCCTCCATTGTTGTCATTGTAGGAACAAGTTTGCCTGTAATTCAAGGATTTATTGGCGCAAAAAAAGTTGCTCTTGAGCCAACGTTCTATAATCAATGGATGACTCCCATTGCCACCCTGATCTTAATAGTCAATGCTATCTCATTGTTACTTGATTGGAGAGAAATGCCAACAAATACGCCTAGAAATAAGTTAATCTATTCCGTCGTCCCATCCTTTGTTATGGCTTTAATTTTCCTTTTTGTATCGCACAACAATGTACTCTATAGTTTTTTAATTTTCTCATCACTCTTTTCACTCATCATAAACGGGGAGAAACTCTTAAACAAGTTGAGAAAGAGGAACTTCAAGATAGGTGCTCTTCTCTCCCATTTGGGTATCTCATTTTTGATTGTAGGTGCAATTTTCTCTGGGGGGTTCGAAAAAACCCAAACTATCCAACTTCAAGAGGGAAAGATGGCAAGAGCATTTGGTTATGAGATACACCTGTTGAATAAGGAAAGAATTGAAATTGAGAAACCAGACAGGGAAAAGTATCGTTTTAAAATTCGAATTCTCGATGAAGGTAAAAATTCAATAATTTATCCCGTTGTGTATTGGAGTAGTTTTAATAACTTCGAACAACCATACTATGAACCAGATATTAAAACATACCTAACAAAGGATTTATACTTTGCCCCAAAATCTTTCATGTTTAATGAATTCTACTCTCCAATTAGTTTTAAAAAAGGAGAAATTCTTCCTGCACCTTGGTCTGAAAAGGATTCCATTAAATTTAACTCTTATGATATGAGGTCTATGCACTTTGGTAAAAGTCAAGAAAATTTTACCTTTGGAATTATTGTGGATTACTACATCGATGGAAATTTTTTTAAAGACACTATTCTCTCATTGCTAAATATGAAATCTGGTTCATTTAGTCCCATTTGGAAAAATGTTCCAACAAAAGATTTTGCAATTGGATTTACAAAGTTCACACCCGAAGAGAATTTAGAGAAATCCACTGTAGAACTAACTTTTGGCCAGGAGATTCTAATCGCCGACGTTATCGTAAAGCCTTTCATTTTGCTTGTTTGGTTAGGTGTAATCTTTACTGTTGCTGGATTCATTATTGCTGTCTTCAAATATTCTATGAAACGCACACAAAAAGATGAACCTAAATAAACTTTTTAAAAATTCGTTTAATTGATTTTAATGATAGGTATACTTATGAAAAAAGTATTTTTTTTAGGATTTTTATCTCTATTTCTAATTTTTTCTATCACTTCCTGCCGCTCAGAAGTTAAAGATAGTGACTAACCTAAAGATGAATATGTTTATGTTTCTGAAATCTCCCAGGATGTCCAAATTGCAAGCTCGGATGCTGATAACTCGCCAGAATTAAAACCATTGGTATTTTTTGCTAAAACTATAGTCCCTGCGAAACCCGGCAACATCGTTGATTTCGTATGGGTCCAGGATGGAAAAGAAATAAAATTATCCGACTTCGTTAAAGGGAAAATAGTCTTGTTGAATTTCTGGGGCACTTGGTGTCCACCTTGTCGAAGAGAAATTCCAGACTTAATTGACGTCCATCAGGAAGGACTGGACAAGGATTTCCTTGTAGTTGGTATTACTCTTGAACGCGACGTAGAAAACGCCGAAACTAATGTTAAAGAGTTTGCTAAATCCCGAGGTATAAAATATCTCAACATTATCGATAAAGACCAATCAATTGCAAGGGCGTATGGTGGTATAAATGCAGTTCCAACTACATTTATTATCGACAAAAAAGGTAAAATCGTCGAAACGCTCATTGGAGCAAGAACCAAACAGGACTTCCTCGAAGCTATTAATCGAGCAAGAAAGTGAAAACTAATTTAACAAAAAGGCTGGTATCCCCAGCCTTTTTGTTTTACGAAGTTCTAATACTATTATTCGTCCGCATTCCCAGAGCCAATAATTCGTTTTCCAAGTTCATTATCAATCATTAATAAACCACCTTTCCAATCGCCAATCATTTTGAGTTTTTCAACAATTTCATTGACGGTAGCTTCTTCCTCTATTTGCTCTGTAACAAACCATTGCAAGAAAATCTGAGTAGCGTGGTCACCTTCTTTAATAGCTAAGTCTGCAAGCGAATTGATATTTTGAGTTACATACTGCTCATGCTTCAAAGCATCTTCCATTGCTGCTAATGGGCTGTCCCACTGAGATGGTGGTGCATCAATCGAGCTTACCTTGACCACGGCTCCTCTGTCGAGTAGGTAGTCGAAGAATTTTAGAGCATGGTTCGTTTCTTCTTGGGCTTGAGCCCTCATCCAATGAGCAAATCCTTTTAAATTAATCGATTGAAAATATCCAGACATCGCAAGATAAAGATTGGAAGAGTACATTTCTCTTGTCAATTGAGCATTGAGTGCATTTTGAATTACTTCCTTTAACATTTTTCCTCCAAGTTCAAAAATTACAGAAACGAGGAAATTAAATAAATATTTGTATTTATTTAGGTAATGTTACAATTACTTGCGTGCCTCTTCTACCTTCTGATGACAAATAAGAAGGGGACCTTATTAAAATTGTCCCTCCTAATTTTGTTACAATTTCTTTAACTAA
>JBKBVP010000285.1:0-2669 GCA_046289495.1 Candidatus Kapaibacteriota bacterium
AATATTTCATAGCAAAAAATTCAAAATTAAAAAATACTTATTCTAATTAATTTAACTTATAAGAATATCAATCGAGAAGCAAAGTATTTACGAGTTGTAACCCTACCATCATCGTTTAAAAGGAATTTTTCAAACATTGCCCCATTTTCTTGTTAATTCCACGATTAGTTCATCCACTGATTCGTAGTAGTAAACACCTTCTGGCAAGTTCGATTGAGTTTTTTCCCTGAAGAACTTCGAATATAAATTCAGAAACATTTTCCATTGCTTACCGATGCAATAGACATTTACATCAATTAAATTTCTCTCCATTAAAGCCAGTAATGCGGTCAGTTCCAATAATGTTCCGCTCCCACCATAGAAAACAAAAAATGCATTCCCAAGCTCAATGAGAATATTCAATCTTTCAAGATAGGAATTTGCTTCGACAATCCTGGATATGTACTTATTTGGCAGAGAGTTGTATTTTTTAAATATTACCCCAATTCTCTCCGCATTGTGGATTGAAGCACCCTTGGCAGAAGCCTCCATCACCCCGTAGTAACCGCCATTTACAATTGCAATTCCATACCTACCAAGGAACTCCCCCAGAGCGTATGCAGATCTGTAAAGCTTTGTCTTCGGGGAGCATTTCCCGCTTCCGAATATTACAGCAGACTTCATCTTTGCGAAATGCATTAAAAATTTGTAAAATTGTAATTTATAAATTTTAATTATGAAAATTTCTGTCGTTATTGTTTCGAGAAATAGAAAAGAAGATTTGATCCGTGCAATAGAATCTTACAAAAAACAAACTTACAAAAATGTAGAAATAGTCATTGTGGATAATTGCTCTACCGATGGCACAAAGGAGGAAATTCCACTGCTTTACCCCGATGTAAAATACTTTTGGTTGCCCGAGAACTTCGACATTCGCTCGATAATTTTAGGTGTTCATTGGTCGAGTGGCGAGATTATCTGGCGTTGCGATAGCGATTCAATCCCAGAATCCGACGACACTTTTGAAAAAATAATTGAAATATTCCGTAAAAATCCTGATATCGACATAATAGCAACCGAGGACATCGAAGTGCGACGCAACTATCAAGTTTGGGATTGGTACCCATTAAAAGTGGACAAGACAAACATTCCACCCGCTGGCTACGTCTCCGGGGGTTTCTCTGGAACCGGTGCTGCATTAAAACGCAAGGTCTTCGAAACGATAGGTGGCTTCAATGGTTTTGGCTACGAAGAATACGACTTTGCTGCTCGCGCAATCATCGCTGGCTTTAATATACGCTACTTCCCAAACATTCGCACTCTGCATTTTGCCTCTACAACCGAACGAGATGTTTACTCCCGCTGGCTTTGCACCTGCCAACAATTCATCAGGTTTACTTGGAAATTCTTCCCTTTTTTTCGTGCAATCGGTAGGACTTTTCTCATCTTCTTTTTTCAAATATTCGAAGCATTTCTTCGCCGAATCAATCCTTTTGTCCTCTTGGAAGGTATCTTCTTAATGCTTACTACAATTTTTCAAACTTATCGAACCGAAAGGATGGTTGCTCCGCCCGATAAAATTAAAATCATCACTCTCGGCAAAGGTTTCTTATACTTGCAAACAAGATACCTCTGGCAAATGCTTAAAGTAAAGTTGAAAAAAATATTTAAAAAATGAAAATTCTGCAAATCTCCCCTCAATTCCCCTTTCCACTGGACAGTGGTGGTAAAATTGGCATTTACAACATCGTTAAACAATTAAGTAAATTTGGTGCAGAGGTAGTGTTCGTTGCCTTTTCGCGCTATCCTGTTAAAAATGAGCACCTTGAACACTTTAAAACATTTTGCAATCCTTTCATTATTTACCAAAACACATCTAACAACATTATAAAAGTCCTCAAATTTACTATTTTGAACAAACCAATTCTCACAGAAAAATACTTTACGAAGAAAAGTAAAGCATTTTTCGAAAATCTTTTAAACGAAATCAACTTTGATATCATTCATATCGACCATACGGCAATGTTTTCAGTCGGAAAGTGGCTCAGTATCAAAACTGGGAAACCACTTTGCTTGCGGCTGCATAACATAGAATGGCTGATTTGGCAACGTTACTACGAAGAACAAGCAAAATTCTCACCAAAGAAATTCATTCTAAAAAACCAAGTCGAGCTTCTAAAAGCCAAAGAAATAGAAGCAATTACTTATTCGAAAGCCTCCTTTACATGTACAGAGCACGACAAAATTTTGGCTTTGCAACTTGTACCAAATGCAAACATATTAGTCGCCTCTCCTGGCGTGGATTTGGACTTCTGGAAAATCGATACAAGTATAGAAAGGAACCCCTATGAAATTGTTTTTGCAACAACATACAACTGGCTACCAAATCTCGATGGTCTAAAATGGTATTTGAATAATGTGCACAAAATTGTTGTGAAGATGGAGCCTAAAGCTTTTCTGACCATCTTAGGCAAAAATCCACCAGACTTTTGCAAAAAATACCCGAATGTAAACATAGTCGGCTATGTCCCAAAAGTGCAACCATATTACAACCGTGCAAATGTATTTATCGTTCCATTATTTGTCGGTAGCGGTGTTAGATTGCGAATTTTAGAGGCAATGGCAATGGGCTTGCCAGTTGTTTCTACAAGTATTGGCGCCGAGGGTGTATCGGCAACTGAATCAGAAGG
>JBKBVP010000286.1:0-2649 GCA_046289495.1 Candidatus Kapaibacteriota bacterium
ATGAAGAGTTAGGCTCGGAGGATTACTTTTATGATGACGACGAAGAGGAACAATATGTGTAGCTTTTTGCATTACAAACTGCTCCGATTCATTTTTAATCGGGGCAGTTTTATTGTTTTTATCCCCAAATAGTATTTATAAATGCGAAATTTAAAATGCTTTGTCTTTGTCGTAGCTCTTTTTTTACCATTTAAATTATTCTCTATTGAAGCAAATAATTTTATTTTCCCTTCATTATACAGTCCTTTCTTATCAGAAATACACGAGATAGAATTTCAAGGCAACTATTCCTTGCCCTCCGCAACATTGTTAAATGTTTTAACTTCCAGAACATCTCAAAAAAGTATTCCTCACAAAGTACTGTATTTCTACTACGACAATGTTTCCAAGAATAGAGCAACTCCAAAGATATTAACATCTGTTTTGAGATCCATAGTTCTTTCTTTGATCAACGAGGTGTCTTTTTACAAAGAAATTTTAGTAGAGCAAGATAAGAGGAATATCGAATTATATTATTACCAAAATGGCTTTCACGAAGTAAAGGTACAACACGTTTTCTTTGCTGATACAATTCGAAAAAAAAATATTCTTCGGTTTATAATCACCGAAAACCCGCGATATACAATTAATTATATTTCCTACTCGGGCTTGGAGCAACTTTCCTTTGAAGTTCGTAAAAAATTAGAAAACCTTCGTTTGTTAAAAACGGGAACGTACTTTAACGAACTCTTATTGGCAAATGAACTGCGGAGTATTCGAACGTTTTTGCGTGAAAATGGTTATTTCTATGCTGAATACTCGACCCCAAAGGTCGTAATTGATACAACGAATAAAGTGGATAGCATCTTCATCAATTTTAAATTAGGTAGCATTGTTAAAATTAATAGAATAAATTTTTTAGATAGTACCTTCGAGCAAAAACGAGTCGGATATAATGTAAAATACAATCATTTAGACATAAAACCAGGCGACATTTTCTCTCAAAGCAAAATTTTAAGTGCAGAACTTAATTTAAACTCGCTTGGAACTTTTGAGTTAGTTCGAATTGACACCTCATCTCTTTTCGCTCCAAATACTGATACAACGTTGAATTTGGTTGTATTCTTGCGATACAAAAAAATGCGAGATTTTAGCGTCGGTTTGTTTACGAATCGTAATTTAGTCGAGAAGACAGTTAACCTTGGTGCTGAATTTAATATTTCCGATAAAAACATTTTTGGCGGTGGTCAATCAGCCAACTTCTACGTACGAGGCTTTGCAATTGATGTTAATAAAGTAATTTTTGAAAATAAATCCCTCGAATATGAGTTCCAAACAGGTATTAATTTTGTCCAGCCTTTACTTTGGGTAATTGGGAACACAAGAATTGCTCTGGCTGGGTCTATTCTTTATTCACAGAGAAAAGTCTTTAGTTCATTGCAACTAAAAACTTTTTCATTCCCTGTCAAATTTACAACTCGTTTGCCATTTTGGACTTATTTTAATTATTTAGATCTGGACCTCTTCTTTGAAAGACAAGTACCCAAAATTTTTCTACTGCATCGGAGCGATTTTACGAAAATGCCTATACGTTTTTAGATTCTCTTAGAATTCAGCAGGCTCTTTCCATTTATGGAAACCTCGATAGATATATAAACACTTATAAGCCGATTCTTACATCATCTATTCTTGGTATAAACTTAACAGGAGATAATCGAGATAATCCTTTGTTCCCAACTAAAGGAAGACTAACAAATCTCGGCTTTGAGGGCTTTCTTTTTTTTGGAAACGCAAAGTATTATCGGTTTAATTTTAATTTCTTATCATTTTTCAAAATTTCGAATTTTTCAGTCTTTGCTATGAAGTATCGCATAGGTCATATCTTATGGTTTGACAAGTCGATTAGTTTCGTACCTTACGAGCGACATTTCTTTGCTGGCGGTGCAAATAGTGTTCGTGGTTGGGCTTCCCGACAACTTAGATACTACAAGGGTGAACGTATCGATACGAGTAGCTCAACATTGGTCAATAGTTTCTTACGCGATTTTGTGGGTAATGCAAGCCTGATTGAAGCTAGTCTGGAGCTCAGATTTCGTTTTGGTCGGCCCGCATATATTGGTAAAACTATGGGTGATATTTTAGAATTGTTTACCGCAACAATATTCCTCGATGCAGGAAATGCTTATCAGTGGCTTATTAAGAATGAGCAAGGTGACTTTGTCACAAAGTATAACATCAAAGATTACATCGTTGGTATTGCAACCTCATTTGGTTTTGGTCTTGGTTTTATAACACCTGCAGGACCACTTTTCCTCGACTTGGGATTTCCAATTTACGACCCCAATGGGGAGAAACCCCCGTTTAAAAAGCCCGTCTTCCATATTCGTCTAGGATATTCTTTCTAAGAATATCAAAAGCTTACTCGATAAAATGTTTAGTTATTTATAGTTGCCTCTCTTCAATAATTGAAAAGTCATACTTGTGTATTAAAAAATTTGTATGGTAAATTTCTGTCGAGCTTTTTAATTCTTAATTTACAAACTTTTCTTATGTCTCGAAAGACACCACTTTAAATTAAATATAAATATATAAACCAGTGATGGTAAGAAATTTTTTGAAATCAGTCCATTGCATGGTCAAAGAATTGAAAATCTTACTAAATGGTATGAA
>JBKBVP010000287.1:0-2634 GCA_046289495.1 Candidatus Kapaibacteriota bacterium
TAGACTTTGTAAAATTAATGAAGCACTCCAAATTTGTAATAACGGATTCTGGTGGAATTCAAGAAGAAACCACATATTTAGGAATACCTTGCATTACGATGCGAACGACAACCGAAAGACCTATAACTTGCGAAATTGGAACAAACATTTTGGTTAAACCAGATAGAGAGAAACTCATCGTAGCAGTCGAAGATATTTTAAATGGAAAGCAACGTCAATATCAAGTCCCCCCACTTTGGGATGGAAAAACAGCAATGAGAATTGTAAACATTTTGCTTAATATATGTTTTACCAACTCGGTTGAGAAATGAAAATCCTTGTCACTGGAGGTGCTGGATTTATTGGGTCGCATATTGTCGATGCTTATATTTCACTTGGGCACCATGTAGCAGTTGTTGACAATCTTTCCACTGGTGATATTTCAAATGTAAATCCTAAAGCAGAATTTCTCCAATTGGATATTAATGACCCAAAAATTTCCATAATTGTAGAAAATGGCAATTTCGATGTTATCAATCACCACGCAGCACAAATCGATGTTCGAATCTCGGTGGACGACCCAGTCTTTGATGCACAAAACAACATACTCGGTAGTTTAAGATTATACAGTAGTGCAGTTCGTTCTAAGGTAAAAAAAATTATTTTCGCTTCTTCTGGTGGAACTGTCTACGGAGAACAGCAGTATTATCCGGCAAACGAGGAGCATCCATTAAACCCTTGCTCACCGTATGGAATCTCAAAATTGACTAATGAACTTTACCTTTCCTTCTTTCAAAAAGTATACGGTATTCAATTTGTAGCATTTAGGTACAGTAATGTTTATGGTCCTCGTCAAAACCCAAATGGAGAAGCTGGTGTAATTGCAATTTTTTCAAGCAAATTATTAAAAGGTGTACAACCCATTATTTATGGAGATGGAACTGCAACAAGAGACTACGTTTACATAACAGATGTCATCCGAGCAAATGTACTATCGTTGAACGATAAGGTAAATGGTATATTCAACATTTCCACTGGCGTTGAAACAGATGTAAATACCATTTACAAAAAATTAAAAGAAATAATCAAATCCGATTTAGATGCAATACATGGCCCTGCAAAACCAGGAGAAATTCAAAGAAGTTGCTTATCATACGAAAAATTTCAAAGGTTAACTGGCTGGGAGCCAGAGATTGATTTGGACCGTGGTTTACAATTAACTGTCGACTTTTTCAGAAATGCTTGATTTCTTATTTTTTTATTTTTCCTTTTGAGGTAGGTATTTTCTTCTCTGGCGGTCCTTTCTTGTAATCTACAAGCGTAAAATTACAATAAATGTAATGCCGACCAGTGCTTTCAGTGTCGTTCGAATCAAATGTTAATTTTTGCTCAACCGTCGTAAAAAGGTGTATTGGTATCATCTTATCTTTCGAAACATCCAAAAACCCGTAGGAATTAATAATCGCACTTATAGTTAGCTCACCAGCTGGATTTGATAGCCTAAGGAAACCTTGTCCAGTTTGTATGAATTCGCTACGCACTACTTTCTCCCCAAGAGTGTCTACCTCCCCAAGCATTTTGAAAAGCATCGTGTGTCGAAGCCGTGGTATGGGAATCCCATTTTCAGCAAGATCCTCTGTAGCTCGCACCAACCAGGTCTCATTAGGCTTTTTACAATTTTCTTGGAATGGGAAGAACAAGCGCGGCTGGAAAGGTCCCCCGGGAGTACGCCCGCTAATTGTGGTATCGTCGCACCAGAAATTCTTGCGATTACCGAAAGAGTCGATTTCTATACGAATCTCTCGATTTAACCAATCCGAATCATTATATTGTATGATTGAAGTGTCTTGAATATCACGCCCCTCGAAAGCCAATAATTTATATTTCAAAATAAAATCACCATTCTTGCTAATTCCCTCGCATACCACTTGATGAATTTCACTCCTTACTTTAAGCAAAGGCTTGCCATAATCTATCACAATACTATCGTAGGAGTGAACCAAGAAAACAAGCGTATCATTTGGGTTAAATTTATACTTGAAACAATATACACTCGTATCTTTACTTGTACTATCCTCTTGTGTAAGTGCTAAATTCGAAAACGAGCTAAAACCCATCAAAACTAAAATAAAAAGAAAAGAAATCCTATTCACTTGCATCTATGACTCCACCAGCAACTAAATCCTCATCATCATAGACAACAACTGATTGTCCAGGTGTTATGGCTTTTTTGGGTTCTATAAAATCAACACAAAGTTGACCACTGGGAGTAATTTTACAATAAGCTAACGAGCCTTTGTCTTTATAGCGAATTTTTACCAAATAGGGTTTATTTTCAACGAAATATTCGGATTTCATAAAATTTGCATTCGATGCATAAAGTCTTCTGGAACATAAACCTTCCTCGACATCAACTTCAATTGTATTGGTTTCAGGATAAATATTTTTCACATACAGTGGCTTAGAATAGCTCACTCCCAAACCTTTTCTTTGGCCAATTGTGTAATTTATATACCCCTTATGTTTGCCTATCACGACGCCTCGAAAAACTATATCACCTTCTTGGACAAACTCAAAACCATTGGCATATTTACTTACAACGTCTCGATAATTGTTGGAGGGAACAAAGCAAATTTCCTGGCTTTCAAATTTATT
>JBKBVP010000288.1:0-2605 GCA_046289495.1 Candidatus Kapaibacteriota bacterium
AAATTTAATTGTAACAATTATTGAAATTCTTCGTATAAATTTGTGTAGTCAATTTGGAGGAAAAATGAAATCAAAGTTCTTTTTATTTCCGTTATTATTCCTCACAATTTTCGCCGGTTGCATCTCGAGCAATAGGCTTCGCGAGGAATATTTTGGATATAACAACGAACCTAAATACGACAAAAATCGTGAAAAAACGATGCACAATGCTCCCCACGTTTATTCTCGCCAGACAAAGCAAAAAACAGATAACCATGGCGATGTTTACATTATAAACAATTATTATCCTTATCCATACGCACCAAATTACGTGCGCCCCTACGACCCTTTTGATATAGACTTATTTCTATACTTTGGAAATAACTATTACGACCCCTTCTGGAATTCTTACGTTATTTACATCCCATACACACATCGACATCATTACGTATATTACCCATATCCATATTGGGATTATTGGTGGGATAGAAGGCATAGGATAATTTACGTACCGTACGACGTCCAGCAAGAGAAGCCACGTGAAAGGAGTGTACGGGATTTCGGTCCCTCCCGAAGTGATTACGATTATGACAAAAGAGAAACTCCTACTAAAGAAGCCAGAAGTAGTTCACGTAGCGAAGGAAGAAATACTCAGGTTTCAAAGACAACCGATATTCCTAAAACTAATGCAGAACCGGTAAAAACCAAACTACCAGAGAAACCTTCGAAAACCGATGAAACTCCAAAGTCCGATTCCAAAACCAAACAAGATAGAAGTCAAACAAGACCAAGGTGAGAGTATGAAGAAATTCTTTATAATTCTTTCTTTTACCCTTCTTTTGCCCACTGCTACATTTCCTCAGTTTGTCGAGGATGCTCTTCGTTATACAATACCAAACTCTATGATTACTCCTCGTGCTTCGAGCTTCGGTGTGGCTTTCTATGGGCTTTCCGACGACATTTCTGGTTTGTTCTACAATCCCGCTGGTTTAATCTACATCGGACGTAGCGAGATTTCTTTTGGCTTGGGATTTAACAGAAACATAACAGAAAGCGACTATTTATCAAACAAAATAGAGCGGAGGTCGAATTCAAGCTACTTTACTCATATTGGAATCGTTGTGCCAGTAAAGGAATTCAGCAAAGATGTCGTGGCTGGTATTGCTTATTTCCACGAAAACAACTTTCAAAACTATTTCGATTGCTCTGGATTTAACAATAAAAGTTCAATCATAAGTTCATTGGCTAAGTACGGTCCACAGGATACAACTTCAAATATACCCTATTTCCTTTGGCTTGCAAACGATAAGTTTAAAACACCAGTAGTAGACTCTGTCCAACAAAACATATTTGTCAACGAAGACGGTGGCTTGCACAATATCACCGGTGGATTTTCAGTACTTTTGAATAAAAATGTATCAATCGGTGCAACAATAATGGGTAAATTTGGAAAGTTCACCTATAATAGGGACTTTAATGAAGTAGATATAGAAAATAAATACAACTTTTTTGATTCTGTAAACTATTCAAATGTCGATTTCAACTCTTTTTCTTTAAAAGAGAGCATTACACAAAAAGTCTCGGGTATCTCGGGTTCCATAGGCGTTTTTGGCACATTTGAAAACTTTCTCCGTTTCGGAGCTACTATAAAATTTCCAACATATTTCCAAGTCGAAGAGGAGTTTCGCCTGGATGCCTATGCGCGTTTCGACGATGGTTGGGAACCAAACCCTTACGAACCCAAAGAAAACTCATACAATTCTTATAAAGTAACAACACCATTTATTTACGCCGCTGGCGTCTCCATCAAAGTAGTTGACTTTATTTTAACTGCTGGAGTAGAATACTTTGATGTAACCCAACTGAGATTTAGCGATGCTCCACCAGAAATAGACCGCCTGAACTCCAAGATAGTACGAGAGTTAGTAGGCCAAGTGCAATGGGGTTTAGGTGTTCAATATTCCCCGAGTATTCTTCCAATGGAATTCCGTGCTGGGTACTCTTCTATTACATCACCGTACGTTAAAGATATTCCAAATGCAAATACAAACATACTCTCTTTGGGCGCAGCGATTTATCTTGCTCCAAATATAAGAATTGAACCAACGTTTCAATACATTACCAACTCAGTTCTGCGTTTTAATTATGAGACCGAGGATGAAAACTCCAGAAGCTACATAATAAAACTATCCCCCATTAAGATAGGTTTTCAATTTACTTACAGGTATTAATAATCAACAAAGGCTGTCTGGTGGTTAAGTTTTATTTTCAACCGAGACAGCCTTCAAAATAAACTATGCGAGACGTTATTCTACAATTGCCAGTACATCAGAGCGCTGAATAATGCGGTAGTCTTGACCATCAATAGTTATCTCCTCCCCACCGTACTTTGCAAAAATTATCTTATCGCCGACTTTGAATAACTTTTGAAGCTCCTCGTCGGTACCAACAGCAACAACTTCGCCCATAATGGGTTTCTCTTTCGCAGTATCGGGAATAATGATTCCTCCAGAAGTTTTGCTTCAAGGAAGTACTTTTAAGTTTTTTGTAACACCACGTCCACCATCTTTGTGTTTAGAACACGAGATTTCTATTTCTCATTTTCAAAAGCCAATTTCATTTAATC
>JBKBVP010000289.1:0-2584 GCA_046289495.1 Candidatus Kapaibacteriota bacterium
AAATATTTCGTTATATAAGATTTTTTGGGAAACATTTTCGAAACCAAACTTAGGATTGTATTTACCAATTCCTTCAAAAGCAAGTGCTTTTAAGATATCTTCCAAAGGAGACAAAAAATTCGGTTCAAACAGTTTTTTAAATTGTTCTTCCACCCTAATTGATGGAAGTGTTAAACGACCTCTCGTTAATATTTTCTTTAATACTGTTAGAATTATCAGTTCATTTTCTGGGACTTTATAGCTATCATTATAAGGGAAATCCAACCTCCATTGGGATAAAGCTCTAATGAGTGTATCATCAGAGCTTTTGTAAATTATCTCGTCTAATACAACCTTTGGGACAGCAGTGGTTTCCCAGAAGCGAACAAGATAATTTGGATATTTTGGTTTGGCTTTCAGTTTATTGGGAATGAGAACATCAATGGACTGGTTTTTATTTTGTTCTGAATTTGTTTGTTTCGTGCTCAATGGACGTTTTTCTTTACATTCGGGGTATCTGGAGCAGCAAAAATATTTATTCCCTTTATTAGATATCATAACAAACATTATCGAACCGCAATGGGAACAAATAGTTTCCTCCATAACATCCCTTCGAGATGTAAGAATTAATTGCGCAACAAAAAGCAAATTTAAAAAAAGTTGAATAGCGAATTGAATACTAAGATTTTAATCGAAATTAATTGGTCTTGTAAATGAAAATGTTATGCCTTTTGCCTCCTCACTTTCGACCCAAATCTTACCCCCGTGCAATTTGATTAGCTCGGCACAAAGTATTAAACCCAAACCTGTACCTTGCTCGTTTTCAGTACCAACAGTAGAGACATTTTGCTCTATTTTGAATAGTTTATCTTTTCGTTCCTTTGGCATTCCTATACCTTCGTCGCGGACAGAAACTTTCAAACATGGGATATTTCCATCATAAATATTTTCGATTATTAAAAACACATTTGAATTTCGGTAGGAGAATTTAATCGCATTGGAAAGCAGATTACGTAGCACAGTGTTAATCATATTTCTATCGAGGTACACCATAAAATCTAAGTCTCGATTGTAAACTATGTTAATGTTTTTATTTTTTGCAGCTGGTTCAATGTATCGAATTATGTCGTTGAGCAAGAGGTTAATATTAATCCATTCTGGACGAAAGACCACTCTTCCAGTTTGTGTCTTTGCCCAAGTAAGAAGATTCTCGAGTAAATTTTTCAAGAGAGTGGAAGTTTTAAAAATGTGATTTACGTATTCACGAATTTTTTCAGGAGTGAAAGTATCAAAAAATTTATCAAGTATTTCTGAGTTTGTCAGAATAGATTGTAATGGATTTCGCAATTCGTGTGCCAATATAGAAAAGAATTTGTCTTTGGCGGAGTTAGCTTCTCTTAGTTCGCTTTCAGATTTAGTAAGCTTCTCATTTAGAATAATTAGCTTTCGACTTTCCTCCGCAAGTGTTTCATTAAGTATTTTCAGTTCGTAATTTGCTTGCTCGAGAATTTCTTGAACACGCCTGTGTTCCTCGACCTCGAATTTATACTCCTCGAGTGCTGTTTGAAGGTCTTTGGTGCGTTCCTCTACTTTCTTTTCCAACTCCAAATTCAATTTGATTAGTTCTTCCTCTGCTCTTTTGCGTGCAGTAATGTCTATAAGAATTGTAATTATTCCTCCCAAATTTCCATCGAAATCTTTATACGAAGACTTGTAGATGGCAAAGTCTTTAATACCTTCGTTCGCTGTAATTATTTTTACGTCATAAGGAGCAACATTTTCACTTTGAAGTAATTTTTGGTTTGTCGCTTTATGTTTTACAATGAAATCTTCTGGGAAAATATTCTGGAAATCCACAACTTGCTTGCCAAGAAAGTCTTTTTTGCTTGTTTGCAAAATTTGCTCTTGGAAGCTTTTGTTGCAACCAACAATTTTAAACTCAGTGTTCTCATAGAATATCGGCATTGGTATTGTATCTAAAAGAACGTGGAGAAAAGTATTATAATCAGATACTTTTTGCTCCAAATCCTTTTGATTTGTGAAATCGCTAATGATGCCAACTACAGAAATTATCTTTCCCTCGTCTGTAAGAAAAAATCCACTTTCCTTTACATATCTTTGCCTTCCCTCCGAGTCTAAAATTCTATAAATCAAACTGTAGGGTGAAAGACTTTCGCAGTGCATTTGAAAGGTTCGATGGTATTTTTCAACATCTTGTCCCAAAATTTTTTCATACCATTTTTCTTTAGTGTTGAGTTTCTTTGGCGAATATCCAAATATTTCTTCTAAGTTGTTGCTCCAGATTACTTTCCCAGTTTCCCATTCTCTTTCAAAAACTGCTTGTCCGGTGGCAGTTGTAGCAAAATCAAATCTCTTCTTCCAGTGTTTAAGTTCTGTCTCTGCTTTCTTCTTTTCCGTTATATTGTATGCAAAGACTATTATTCCAATTATATTTTGCTCGGAAAACAATGGAATTCGCTCTACAAGAAAGTATTTTTCTTCTTTAGAATTGATTTTATAACGTTCTTCGCTTCCTACAACGGGTTTCCTACTTTCCAATAATTTTCTTTCCTTTACCAGGCAAACCTTTGTTGTTTCTAAATTG
>JBKBVP010000026.1:0-9821 GCA_046289495.1 Candidatus Kapaibacteriota bacterium
GTCCTTGCAAATATTTTCTCCTTGTCTAATTTATTGAAGTAGCGAACTCTATCTTCAACATCGACAAATGTAATCTCGACGGGCAATGCATCGAGCATGTTTCCAATTACCTCGGTTGAAAGTGATGCGAGTAAATCTATTCGTTCGCCACTTTCTTTTTCCATAGCGTCTACCAAGGTTTTATATCTCGTGTATGCTCCCTCCCCAAGTGTTTCACGTTCAAGGCGTTTAAATTCATTTGCTAAGTAGGGAACATCCTCCGGTAGGATAAATCTTCGTCCCATTGGATAAAGTATGTCATTTTCCTTCCAGATATGGTCTTTAGTGAGATTTGCATAGTCTTGAAATTCGCTGATAAAATCGTTGATTTCCTCCAAAGTTTTATCAGTTTTGCTCAAAAAACTTTTAAATTTTTGAAGGTAGGTCCTTTCGTATTGATGCTCTTGCAGCATCACTGCGACTGGTCCTTGCGCTGGTATCCCTCGCTGCAAAAGAAGAGGAAAATAAACATTCTCTTCCTTCATATTATGGCATGTTTCGCCGTAGTCCCAGAGAATGTCGATCAATGTTTGTATAGTCGACCAATTCTTCTTCTTCTTTTGCAATTGCCTCTCCAGGATTACGAGAGTTTTTTCAATTATGGAATGGTCGTTCATTAGTATTGTTATATAGAGTTCATTCATAATTACCTCAGAAAAAATCAAAATTAAAAAAATAAACTTAAATAGGAATGAAATTTCCTTTTAATTTTCAATCCTTATTCTTACATCAACAACACATACATTATTTTCCGAGGCAAAAGCTGGGTTTATGTCGAGTTCAACGATTTCAGGAGCAATTTCCACCAATTTTGTAAGACGAAGCAAAACTTCAACAATAGACTCTTTACAAACTTTGGGCAATCCTCTAAATCCCTGCAAAATTTTATACCCTTTTATACTTTCTACCATTTGGTGTGCCTCGATGTCGGATAAGGGGGCTAAACTGATTTGAACATCCTCGAGAACCTCGACAAAGACTCCTCCCAAACCAAATACAATCAAATGCCCATAACCTTTTTCATACTTACATCCGAAGAAGAGCTCGGTTCCAAAAACCATTGGCTGAATCACCACCCCTTCGGCTTCGGGAATACGGGTAAGATTGTTGTATGCATTGATGGCATCTGTAAAATCCCTAATGTTTGTAACCACACCTTTTACTTCGGTCTTGTGAATTGGTCCAACAACCTTCATTACAATTGGGAATGTTAACTTGCTTAAATTTTTTTCTAAATCTGATTGACAAGTAATGTAGATATTTTCTACTAATTTTAAATTCAGGCATTCAAGCATTTCAAAAGCCTTTTGCATGGGCAAAAATCCGGTTTTGGAATTCTCTATTATTTTTCGAACACCCGCGACATCGATGTCGTTAAAATCAATAAATCGACCCAGCTCCTTTGATGCCCTAATAACTTTTGCAAATGATTTACCAAACGCCACTTCGTCGTTAAAATAACGACCACCGAGAGTTTTGAAATGTTCGATTGCATCTTTGGCTTGGATGATTGAGGGTAAAATAGCGTAGATTGGCTTCGTGCTGGTTTGTATTCTTTTGTACAGCACTTCATATACTTTTTTAACGTCAAACAATCCCGGGGTTCCAAAGATGACAGTACAAGCATCAATGTTTTGAAATTTGGTTTCAACATAATTTAGAATTATGTCTAATTGCTCTGCTGTGCCAGTAGCTAAAAAATCAATTGGATTTGAAACCGAGGACCCAAAGTTTAAATAACGAAGTAAATCCTCTGCATCTGTACCTTCAATTTTAGGTACTTCGATACCTTCTGATTCGAGAGTATCTGTAAGCATTACGCCGGGACCACCGGCGTGGGTGACAATGGCAACGCGATTACCTCTTGGTTCCTTTTCCAATAAAATATTAGCAACATTGACAAGTTCCAATCTACCATCACATCGTATTATGCCAGCTTTTTTAAAAAGTGCATCAATTACAGCGTCTTTCCCAGCAAGAGCACCTGTATGCGAGGATACAGCGCGTTGCCCAGCCTTCGTCCTGCCAGCTTTAATTGCAGCTATTTTGCAACCTTTCTCTCGTAGGGACAACGTATGCTTCAAGAACTTTTCGGGTTTGGTGATTTGTTCCGCATAAATTAACTTAACACGTGGCGACTCGTTGTGGACATAATTCGCATCCCAATATTCCAATATCTCCTCGATTCCTATTTGCGCAGAATTACCAACAGAAAATATAGAGCTAAATTTTACTCCTCGTTCGATTGCTTCTTCTAAAATGAAAACGGCAGTTGCTCCAGAAGCAGAGACAAAATCGCAACCAAACTTGTCGTACTCTGGTATAGGACCAGCAAAGACTCCCTTGTACTTTTCTGTAATTACTCCAATGCAATTTGGTCCAATCAACGAACCTTGCACGCTATTGACGATATCGACTATTTTTTGTTCAAGTTGTTTGCCCTCTTCGCCCATTTCGCTAAAACCAGCAGACAAGACGATAAAAGCCCGCGTACCGCGATTTGCTAGCTCTTCCATTGTGCTTACTACGACGCTTGCCGGTATTGCTATTATTGCCAATTCGACAACGGGAAGCTTATCGCAAGATGCATAAGCTTTTACTCCTTGAACTTCTTTCTCCTTCGGGTTCACAACAAATAACTCGCCCTCGTAGTTTCCTTTCAAAAGGTTGTACAGAACTTTTCCACCAGGTTTTTGTATCTCGTTGGAACCTCCAACGACAACAATACTTTTGGGTTCAATCAATTCTCGGACTATCATTTGAAAACCTTAATTAGAGTTTTATTTTAAAGATTACGTTTTGTTCTGGTTGGATATTGATTTATAATTAAAATGCCTTTAACCTGCTTCCTTAAAAAGATGCTGCAAGAGCAATCGAGTACAGTTTACTTTTTTCGGAGTCTGCTCTCGAGGTAAGAACTATTGGTACTGCTGCTCCAAGGATAATTGCAGCTACAACCCCTTTAGCGAAATAGGTAAAGCTTTTGTAAAGTGCATTAGCTGTTTCAATTTCTGGGGCAACGAGTAAATCCGTATCTCCTGCAACTGGACTGTCAATTCCCTTGTGTACTGCAGCTTCTTTACTTATTGCATTGTCGAATGCCAAAGGACCGTCGATAACACAATTTTTTATTTGTTTTCTTTTATTCATCATTGTGATTAGTGCTGCATCGAATGTGGCTTGCATTTTAGGATTCACATTCTCTACTGCAGCCAGCAAGGCAATCTTTGGCGTCTGTATCCCGAGTCTCCGCAGTAAATCGACACTGTTCTGGATAATCCAAACTTTTTCCTCAAGTGTCGGAGCAATGTTCTGTGCAGCATCGGTTAATCCTATCAATTTGTGATAATTGGGAATTTCGAAAATCCCGATATGGCTTAGTAAGTTTCCACTGCGTAGCCCTCTTTCCTTGTCCAAAATTGCTCGCAAGTAATCTGCTGTATTTACCAAACCCTTCATAATTATTTGTGCTCTGCCTTCCCGGACAACAGAAACCGCAATTCTTGCAGATTTAGATGGTTCTTTTTCTTCAATAAATTCATATTTCGAAATATCGAAGGATATCTCTTGGGCTAATTTTTCTGTTCTTTCTTTGTTACCAACTAAAATTGGAGTCACAATTCCCTTTTCAGTTGCTTGTTTCAGGGCTAATAGCACTTGTTCGTCTTCTGATGCTGCAACTGCAATACTCTTTTTGGGCTTGCTTAAAGATATCTCAATAAGTGTTTCAAGATTTTTAAGTTCCATGTGTATCCTGTTAATCTAATTGACCAATTTCTGTTTCAACTGCTTCTAAGATTTCACAATTTTTTACTAATTCTTTCATTTTGTTATGGTCTGGGTATAGAGGTCTATCTATTTCAAGGAAATCAACATACTTGCGAATAGTTTTCCTTGCAATATCAACCCCTCTTCCAACTTTAAATTTTCTTATATCGAGTGCTTGTGCAGCAGCCATAAATTCAATACCTAAAATACCATAGGCATTATCCAAAATTTGGGCGTTTTTTAATGCTGTATTCATACCCATCGAAACAAAATCTTCTTGGTCGGCAGCTGCTGGGATTGATTGTATCGAAGCTGGCATCGAAAGTATTCTTTGCTCGGCAATCAACATATCTGCAGTGTATTGGCTCAACATTAATCCGGAATAAAAACCGGGGTCTAAACTTAAAAACGCTGGTAGACCTTGATTTAATGCGGGATTTAAGAGTCTATTGAGTCGCCTCTCGGATAAGACGCAAACCATTGTAATGCTTGCCCCGACGAAATCCATCGGAAGGGAGATTGGTGTTCCTTGGAAATTGGCGCCAGTCAATGTTTGCTTATCCTCGACAATGAAAATTGGATTGTCGCCAACGCCATTTAGTTCGATTTCAACTTGCTTGCAAGCATATTCGATGGCATCTCTTGCAGCTCCAATAACCTGTGGTGTCGAACGCATTGAGTATGCGTCTTGAACTTTGGTTTTGACTTTTCCAGTAAGTAGGTCGCTTCCCTGTATGCATCTCATAATATTGCGGGAGCTTTTGATTGCTCCTTCGAATCCGCGCAGTTTATGTACTCTCTCGTCGTAAGGTTTTAAGTTTGCAAGCAAAGCTTCCAACGACATTGCAGCTGCTATCTCGGCTTGCTTAATCCAGCGTTTCATATCCCAGAGCTGTAATGCGCTAATTGCCGTTATAAAGTTCGAACCATTTATCGTTGCCAGACCATCTCGGGCTTGTAGCCCAGGAATCTCTATTCCAGCGCGTTCAAAAGCTACTTTCCCAGGCAGACGTTCTCCTTTGTAAAATGCCTCGCCTTCTCCCATCAATAGCAATGCTATTTGGGACATTGGGGCGAGGTCGCCACAAGCACCGACCGAACCCTTGGTGCAAACTACGGGTATTACATCTTTGTTTAGCATTTCCACAAGTGTCCGGGTTATTTCGGGTCTACATCCTGAATATCCTTTGGCTTGAACATTAATTCTACTCGCAATTGCCCCACGGACGTATTCGATGGGCATTGGTTCCCCAATCCCAGCTGAGTGGTTATAAATTAGATATCTTTGGAATTCTTTTACTTGTTCGTCGGTGAGCACTATTTCGGAGAATTCTCCAATACCTGTGTTTGTACCATACATTACTTCTTTTCGAGCGAGCTTCTCTTCGAGCATAGCTCTGCAAGCCTTGATCCTTTCGATGGCTTCTGGTGAAAGTTCTATCTTCTCTCCAAATCTTGCTATTTGAACTAATTTTTCAATTGTTAAGCTCTTACCATCAATAACAATAGCCATTATCTCCACCGTTTAAAAAACAAAATTACAAAGTTTAAAACTTAAACCTTGTTGCAATTTAATTAGAGTAACTATTCTGTTTCTATCTTCGATTCCAATTCCTTTATTATTTGAGTTGCAGAGCTTGTTCCTATCCTGGATACCCCCAGCTCAATGAATTTCAGTACTTGTTCCAAAGACCGTATTCCCCCAGACGCTTTAATTTTTGTATTTCCAGATAGGTTTTCCTTTATTATTTTTATATCTTCGTATGTTGCGCCTCGAGCGACGACCCCCGTTGAGGTTTTTATATAATCAACGCCAACCTCACAAAGCAACCTCGTTGCATTTGCTATTTCTTCGGGAAGAAGCAAACCTGTTTCGATTATTACTTTCAATCGAACGTTGTTGCTCCGACATAATTCAAGAGATTTTACGATTTCATCTTCGACCAATTTTGTGTTATTATTTACAAACGCTGATATATTCATAACAAAATCGATTTCCTCTACTTTGACTTTTGCCATCTCCTCTACAGCTTGCAATTTGGCTTTAATTTGTGAACATCCGTAGGGAAAATCCACTACAGAGACCATCCGTACAGTGCTATTCTTTAAAGTTTGTACGGCAAAAGGTACGTAATATGGTTGTATACACACTGCATAGAACCCATATTCAATAGCCTCGCGACAAAATCTTTCAACCTCATTGAAACTTAGGTTGTTTTTTAAATTAGTGTAATCAAAAAATTTTGCTAATGCTACTTTGTCATTCATATTCAAATTCCTCTCCTAAAATCGTAGGTAGTTCAAATTGATGAGATTTAAAAATTGAAAACATTTGGTCGGAGGAGATGATTATTTCGGTAAACTTCTTTTTATCGAAATTAAATGCGAAATCAAATCGTACAATTCCCAATCTGCCGCTTGTCTTGTCATTATGAATGCGGAATCCAAAGCCTATTGAATTATGCCAGCGGGACTTAAAGACTTCTTTTGTCTGATTCCAAACGGTACCGCCATCGTAAAACATAGCCCCGGAGAATGAAAAAATCCAGAAACGAAAATCTGGAAAGAATCTAAGCTCTAAATTTGCAACGATCCGATTGTCCCCAGAAAGTTCATTCAATCTGTAACCACGAAGATAATGGTTATTGTCCAAAAGTAATTGCCTCACGCCTTTCCAATTCCAAACAGTTTGCTGCTTTAAAAGAGTTGAAAAGAGAACGTTTGGAGTGAGACGATAAAACATTAATCCTAAAAATTCTTGGTAAGTATTAAATCCTAAAGAACGAGCAAACGCACTTCCGCCGGCAAGTCTTCCAAAAACGTAGAACTTTTCATCGGGCGAAAGATAAGATTTCTCCCCAATTCCAGCAAGATAGAAGCATTCTTCTCCTGTTGAATCTACTTTGAAAGTTCTTCCTAAGATGGCAGAACCCCAACCTCCAACGACTATATCCTCTGTAAGAAAAGTGTTCAATTTTGTCGAGCTGTAATAATTTTCGGAAATTGAAGAAAATGCGAGAAAAATTCGGGCGGAGTTGTCGAACGCACGAGCAAATTCGGGTTTTCCCCGGGTAACTTTTCGAACATCCAAAAAAGCAGTGATAAATAGCTTATCATTTTGTAACCAACTATGCGAGTACCAGATTTTTCCACCTTTTTCAAAAAAACTCATCTTTTCGTAATTTCCGCTTTCGCCGAATAGTAAATCGTTCCCGAAATTATTGACCAATTCTACTCCATAAGAATTTAATATGTTCCTCGAAAAATATGGTTTCCAAAGCAGAAGGTTATGTAATGTCCGATAGCGATTGATGAAAAGATTATAATTAATTGAAAAGTTCGACCGAAGCACTCTTCTTTGATAAAACTTAAAACGTAATTGCATTCGAGTGTCGCTTTCACTTCTATACAAAATCTCCGGTACAAGAGTTGTGCCAGTTCCAAGTAAATTCAATTCCTCTATTCTAAAGCCAATTCTATAAGCTTCTCCACCGGTTCCAAATAAAATTGATGGATTGGTGCTCCATCTATCTTTTGTTGTAACGTACACATCACAGCTTAGATGGTCTAATGTATCCAATTCGATTACAACTTGCGAGAAAAGATTTAGGGAACGTAGGTTTTTTTCTGTCTCCAGCAGTAGAGACTCGTCTATGATGTCGCCTCTTGTGAATAAAAGTTCGTCTCGTATTACATTCTCTCGAGTAAGGTAATGCAGAGAGTTTGCAATTTTAGCCCCAAAAAACCAATCTTTACTTGTAGAGTCGAAAACATTTATTCTTTTGATAAAAATATCATTAACTCGAAATTCAGAGTAGCAAAAGAAGCGGAGTAAAATGAACAAAATTGTAATTAGATTAATACGAGCGAGCATTTATTTTGTCGAGCAAATATTTTAACATTCTTGTTCCATCATTCTTTGCCAAGCTGTTTAAAGCACTGGAGGCTTTATCGAAGTAAAGGTCTATGGTCTTTTTAATATCTTCGAATATACCCATTTTTTCGAACATAGAAATGTACTCTGGTATAGTATCCATTTCAATTGGTTCATTGGAAAATATTTTTTCAATCAAAGCTTTTTCTTTTTCTGATTTTGCACGGTCCTTTGCAGTAATTATAATTAATGTTTTTTTCTTTTCTAAAATATCGTTTCCAATTCTTTTTCCGAATTTTTCTTTAGTTGCTGTTAGGTCCAACAAGTCGTCCTGCAATTGAAATCCGATACCAAGATTCAATCCAAATTCCTTTAGTGCTTCGATGTCTTCCTCGACAGCGCCGGAGCATAAGCCACCAAGAATTAAACTTGCTTGAATTACAGCAGATGTTTTCTTTTGAATCATTGTAAAAAATTCCTCGCTGGTGACATCTTGTTTTGAATTATACATTATATCGAGTGCTTGACCCTCGCAAACCTCAAGGTAGGCATGTGCAAATTGCTCAATTATTCTACCGAAATTGGTAAGATTAGAGTAATTGGTCAAAATCTCTAATGCTAAGCCGACCATTGCATCGCCAGAGAGTATTGCAGTAGGCAAATTCCATTTTGTGTGTATAGTTGCTTTGCCTCTCCGAACCGGAGAATTATCCATTATGTCGTCGTGCACCAAGGTAAAGTTATGCATTATCTCTATTGCTGTTGCAGCATCGACAGCCTCGTATGGGTCCCCACCCGTTGCCTCGCAAGCCAACATACATAGTAAGGGACGAATTCTTTTGCCACTTTCGAGCAAAATGTATTCAATTGGCAAGTACAAGTTCTTGGGATTTCGCTCTTTAATTAGTTCTTGAAGTCTATCGTCAACAATCGAGGTATAATGCTTAAATGTAGATTCGTAATCTTCCATTATTTCACCCTGATGTAGTATTTACCAGGAAGTTGTTTAATGAATCCTTTGAATTCCATATTTAAAAGTCTATACAATAAGTCTGAAATGTCGAGCCTCAATTCTTCGGAAATAACATCGATGTGTTTAGGCTCGCTTGTGATTACTTCGTAAATAGCAGCGTCGGTTTCGTCTTCCAAAGGGGTTGTTTCTTCCTCTTTTGGGAAAAGAGTGTCCTTATCGGCAAGACCTAAATCGATAAGCACATCTTCGGGCGAAGTTGCAATTTTTGCGTAATTGTTTTGAATTAGATAGTTGGTTCCACGACTCTTTGGAGAATTAATGTTGCCTGGTATAGAATATATCTCACGATTTTGATCGAAAGCAAAGCGGGCTGTAATCATAGCACCGCCTTTTATATCGCTTTCGACAACTATGGTTGCTATGGATATGCCACTGATGATTCGATTTCTTTGGGGGAAATATACAGGTAATGCTTTTGTACCAAATTTATATTCTGTTATAACAGCACCATTATTTTCGAGTATTTTATCGATTAAATTGCGTGTGAGCGAGGGGGTAACGCAATCCAGACCACAAGCCAAAATCCCATATGTTTTACCTTTGCTTTCTATTGCAGCAAGATGCGAAATAGTATCGATTCCGTAGGCTAATCCGCTTGTAATTGTTAATCCGTTTTCAACAAAAAAGCGAGCAAAATTCTCCGCTACAAGCTGTCCATACTGTGTGTTTTTCCTTGTACCGACAATTGAAATGGATGTCCCATTTGGCTCTAAGTTGCCTTTAATAAATAAAATCAAAGGCGGATATTGTATTTCCTTTAAAAGTTTGGGATAGTTCTTGTCCCAAAAACTAACAATCTTTGCATTAATACTTTCAGCCTTAAAAATTTGGGATTCAGCTTCCTTACGAGCAAAGATTAATTTCTCGTAAGTGCCTACGAAATCTGGCAGATGATGTGCCCGCTCGTTTTCAACGATGAATGAAAGAAAATGGTCGAAATTTTGGAAATTCTCAATAACGCTTTTCAACTTCGGTGTTGGGGCTATTCGTGAAATTGTTAGTGCAAGAACTTCGTCAGACGACCACATTTTTATACCTTTGTTTTCTATTGACTTCGTTCAAAGTAATCGCGGTTGCCACTGCAACATTCAACGAATCAACATCTCT
>JBKBVP010000002.1:0-23688 GCA_046289495.1 Candidatus Kapaibacteriota bacterium
GGAGCCAGCACGAGCGGTACCGCGTCCTTTTTGTCTCCAGGGTTTTTTTCCACCGCCACGTACTTCGGAGCGAACCTTAGTTTTATGCGTGCCTTGTCTTTGATTGGCAAGGTATGCCACGACTGCCATGTGCATTGCGTGTTCGTGCGGTTCGATTGCAAATATATCGTCACGAACTTCAATTTGACCTACAACTTGACCTTCTTTAGAATAAACATCTACCAACATTTTTTGCCTATAACTTAACTATTTCCAACAATCCATTAATATGTCCAGGCACACTACCTTTGACGAGCAATAAATTTTCCTCTGGAATAACATCGACAACTTCCAGATTTCGAACGGTAATTCTTTTGCCACCCATTCGTCCAGCCATTCGCATTCCTTTGAAAACGCGAGAGGGGAACGAAGAAGAACCAATCGAACCAGGGGCTCTCACACGGTCCGATTGCCCATGTGTTGTCATACCTACACCACCAAAATGGTGCCTTTTTACCACTCCTTGAAACCCACGCCCTTTGCTCTTTCCAGATATCTTTATTTTATCACCTTTCTTAAACAAATCCCCAACCCGAAGGACATCGCCAGGCTTCAAGCTGGTATCGAGCACTCTAAACTCTTTCAGGAACATCGTTGGTTGCACTCCTGCTTTTTTAAAATGCCCCATCTCCGGCTTGTTCACCCTCTTTGGAGAGCGAACTCCGAATCCAATTTGCACAGATTCATACCCATCACGCTCAACAGTGTTGATCTTTACAACGGGGCAGGGTCCTGCTTCGATAACAGTCACAGGAATTTGTTGCCCCTTCTCTGTGAAGTAGCTCGTCATACCAACTTTTTTCCCTAATATTGCAGCTCCCATAGTTTCACCTAAACTTTAACTTCTACATCTACACCTGCTGGCAGTTCCAGTTTCATTAGCGCGTCTATTGTTCTTTGAGACGAGCTGTAGATATCTATCAATCTTTTATGAACCCTAACTTCAAACTGCTCCCGAGATTTTTTATCCACGTGTGGCGACCTATTCACTGTTACAATCGTTCTCTTAATCGGAAGTGGTACGGGACCAGAAACTATTGCACCGGTCTGTTTCACAGTCCGTACTATTCTTTCGGCAGACTTATCTATTAAGTAATGGTCGAAAGATTTTAACTTTATCCTTATCTTCTGTGTCGCAGCCACTTTTTACTCCTAAATTAATCAACTTGCTCAAAAAAGAGCAAAAATTATTCTATTCAATAATCTTTGTTACTACACCAGCACCGACGGTGCGTCCACCTTCGCGGATTGCAAATCGAAGTCCTTCTTCCATAGCAACAGGGGTTATAAGCTCAATTGTAATATTGTCCAAATTATCTCCGGGCATAACCATATCGACACCCTCGGGTAATTTAATAACACCGGTAACGTCTGTTGTTCTAAAATAGAATTGTGGCCTATAACCGGAGAAGAATGGAGTATGGCGCCCACCTTCTTCTTTCTTTAGAACATAAACTTGGGCGTTAAATTTAGTATGAGGTGTGATAGTTCCAGGCTTAGCAATAACCATACCTCTTTCGAGCTCATCTTTGTCTATACCGCGAAGCAAAAGCCCAACATTATCGCCAGCAACGCCTTCTTCCAATATTTTTCTGAACATTTCTATGCCAGTTACAGTGGTTTTTTTGTGCAACCCAAAACCAACTATTTCAACTTCTTCATTCAATCTTATGACACCTCTTTCAATTCTTCCAGTTCCTACGGTACCACGACCAGTTATTGAAAACACATCCTCAACTGGCATAAGGAATGGCTTATCGATATCCCTTTGGGGTGTTGGGATAAAGCTATCCACAGCATCCATAAGCTCGTATAATGGTTGCAGTCTTGGATCATCTGCGGTTGCATTTGGGTCCAATCCGGCTTGCATTGCTTGAAGAGCAGAGCCACGAATGATTGGCACTTCGTCGCCAGGGAAATCATACTTGCTTAATAATTCACGTACTTCCATTTCAATAAGGTCAATTAATTCTGGGTCTGCTATGTCCACTTTATTCAAAAACACAACAATGTATGGCACATTTACTTGCCGAGCCAGAAGGACGTGCTCGCGTGTCTGCGGCATTGGTCCGTCATCGGCAGCAACAACTAAAATTGCACCATCCATCTGAGCAGCACCAGTAATCATGTTTTTGATATAGTCTGCGTGACCAGGGCAATCGACGTGAGCGTAGTGCCTCTTGTCTGTTTCGTACTCCACGTGAGCAGTGTTAATTGTAATACCTCGTGCTCTTTCTTCGGGTGCATTGTCAATCGAATCGAATGTGCGTGGTTGAGTATTCGTTCCCTTTTTAGCAAGAGCCATAGTAATTGCAGCGGTAAGAGTTGTCTTACCATGGTCGATGTGACCTATGGTGCCAATGTTAATATGAGGTTTCGATCTTACAAATTTTTCTTTTGCCATTATTAAACTCCTTAATTAAACCTACATAATTACTTTATAAAACAATATCAAACAAAAATCCAATTTCACGATGTAAGAGATTTTTGCTCTACAACAGGTTCGTAATGCGAAAATTCCATTGTGAAAGAGGCTCTGCCTTGGCTAAGCGACCTAAGGTCTGTTACATATCCGAACATATGCGACAATGGGGCACTACCTTTGATTATTTGGAAATTACTTCTCTGCTCTATAGCTTCGATTTTACCTTTCCTCGCATTGAAATCCGCAATAATATCGCCTATATATTCTTCGGGGGAGACAACCTCTACCTTGAAAATTGGTTCCAAAAGTATCGATTTTGCTCTTCGAAGCGCCTCCCGAACTGCCATTGAAGAAGAAATTTTATATCCCAATTCGGTGTATGTTTCTTTTTCGTAGCGGCTATTCACTACATCAACACCAACATCGGTTAAAGGATACCCAAGAAATCCAATTTGCAGACCCTCTTTGATTCCCTCTTCAATGGAGTTCCAATAGTGTTTAGGCACATTATGCTCGTCAATAAGAAATTGAATTAAGTTGCCCTTCCCTCGTTGAACTGGTTTTAGTTTCAATCTAACATATCCAAAATTATTTTTGCCTGACAATTGCTTATCGAAAAAGAACTCTTGCTCGACCTCTTGGGCTATTGTTTCCCGATATGCGACTTGTGGCTTACCAATTCGTACCTCAAGGTTATGCTCTCGTTTAAGTCTATCGACAAGGATTTCGAGCTGAAGTTCTCCAACGCCACTGATGATTATCTCTCCACTTTCCTCGTCGTTGGTAAATTGAAAAGTTGGGTCTTCTTCGGCGAATTTTGCCAGGCACTCAATTAATCTTTCTCTATCTTGTTGGGTCTTGGCTTCGATTTTTTGATTTATAACTGGTTCAGCAAACGTTATCTTTTCGTACAAAATTTTATGTTTTTCATTGCAAAGTGTATCTCCAGTCTTTGTCGCTCGCAAATCGGGTAAAGCAACAATTTCGCCACTAAATACCTCGGGAATTTCCTCTTTTCTATTAGCATACAATCGGAGTATTTTTTGTACTCGCTCACGTTTACCAGAATTCGAGTTAAATACGGATTCCCCTACTTTCAAAGTTCCAGAGTAAACTCGCACAAATGTTAATTTCTTTAAAAAAGGGTCCGAAAGTATCTTGAAGGCTAATGCGGAGAATGGTTCATCATCAGTTGCTTTTCTGTGTATTTTCTTATCGTGATTGTTATAATCGTAACCATGGAAAGTCCCTATATCGGCAGGCGATGGTAGATACTTAATTACTGCGTCGAGTAAAGGCTGAACACCGATGTACTTCTTCGAGGAACCACACAACACTGGCACCAATTTATTTGAAATTGTTGCCTTACGTAACCCATCTTCTATCTGTTCTACAGACAAAGTACTATGCTCCAAATAATAATTGAGCAAATCATCATCAGTTTCTGCAACGGCATCTACTAACTTATCCCGCCATATGTTGGATGTTTCGACCATGTGCTCTGGTATGTCTGCATACGTAAATTTAAACCCTTTTGTATCTTCATCGAAGAAAATCGACTTTTGATTGATTAAATCTATTACACCAACGAAGCTATCCTCGACACCGATGGGCAAAAAAATCACAGCGGGCTTAGCATTTAGCTTTTCCTTCATCATAGAGACGACACGGAAGAAGTCTGCTCCTAAACGGTCCATCTTGTTGACATACGCGATACGAGGGACATTGTACATTTCGGCTTGGTGCCAGACAGTTTCGGATTGTGGTTCAACACCACCGACAGCACAAAAAATTGCAATAGCACCATCGAGTACGCGCAGCGAACGCTGGACCTCGGCGGTAAAATCCACGTGCCCTGGGGTATCAATCAAGTTAATCTGATGGTCGCGCCAAGAGAAAGTAGTTGCAGCAGAGGTGATTGTAATTCCCCGCTCTTTTTCCTGCTCCATGTAATCCATGAAGGCAGTACCATCGTCGACTTCACCAGGCCTATGTAAAAAACCTGTGTAGAACAAAAATCTCTCTGTAGTGGTTGTTTTCCCCGCATCAATGTGAGCCATAATCCCGATGTTTCTAACTTTCTCTATTTGAGTTTTGCGGGGCATAACACACTACCAGCACATCAGTTGACAAAGAACAAACATAGTCGTTACCATTTGAAATGAGCAAAAGCTTTGTTAGCTTCTGCCATTCGGTGCGTATCTTCGCGCTTCTTGACAGAGGCACCCTCGCCGTTGGCTGCTGCGATAATTTCGGAGGCTAAACGAGCGCTCATGGTTTTGTCTTTCCTTTGCTTAGCATACATTCTCAACCACCTCAATGCAAGCGAAATTCTTCTATCCTCGCGAACTTCTACTGGCACCTGGTAGTTGGCTCCACCTATACGACGACTACGAACTTCAACAAGCGGAGCAACATTAGAAACTGCCTTTCGGAATACATCCAGTGGATTCTGCTTTGTTTTTTGTGCTATGATTTCCAATGCACCGTAGACTATCCTTCTTGCCAAGCTCTTTTTTCCCTTGCGCAACACTGTATTTACCATTCTGGCAACCAAAATGTCATTGAATTTTGGGTCCGGCTGTATTGGTCTTTTCTCTGCTCTTTTCTTTCTCATAATATTTCAACTAATTATTTTGCAACTGCTTGTTTAGGTCGTTTTGTTCCATATTTAGAACGTCCTTGCTTTCTTCCTTCAACACCTTGGGTATCCGCAACGCCGCGAACAATATGATATCTGACACCCGGTAAATCCTTGACACGTCCGCCTCTTACATACACAATTGAGTGCTCTTGTAAATTGTGCCCTTCCCCAGGAATATATGCTATGACCTCATAACCAGAACTTAATCGCACTTTTGCAACTTTTCGCAAAGCTGAATTAGGTTTCTTGGGTGTGGTTGTATATACACGCGTACATACTCCACGCCTCTGAGGGCAACTCTTTAGAGCGGGAGATTTGCTCTTTTTCCTCAGATTTCTTCTAGGTTTTCGTATAAGCTGACTAATTGTTGGCACCCAACAACTCCTAAACTTTAAACAAAAAATAATTTAAAGAGACTACAAAATTACAAAAAAAATTGATTCACAAAATTTTTTTTAAACTTTTTGCTAAAATTTTCTTAAAAAAATTCTAACCTAATTAATTCTATCTTAAGCTTAACAAACTACAATAGAGAATAACAAAACTACTGTTTTCTTCCTCACCTTTTGATTATTTGATAATTCAAGATTCAAATTTTTAACAAAATTGATTATCAATCGTCCATAGAAATGTATTAAAATTTCACTAACAATATGGAAAGAGCCTATTTTGCTGGTGGCTGTTTTTGGGGTGTGCAGCATTTATTCAAAAAACTTACGGGGGTTGTATCCACAACTGTTGGTTATTCTGGTGGAAACAAGGACAATCCCACTTACGAAGAAGTCTGCAAAGGAGATACTGGACATGCCGAAACTGTTGAAGTTATATTCGACCCAGAGAAGGTTTCCTTTCGCGAGCTAACCAAGTATTTTTTTGAAATACACGACCCTACGCAACTAAATCGACAAGGACCGGATGTCGGCAGCCAGTATCGCTCTGCAATTTTCTATACTAATGATACACAAAAAGAAATTGCCCAAGAATTGGTACAAATTTTAAAAGAAAATGGCTACGATGTTAAAACAGAAATCCTACCATTTAGGAAATTTTGGGAAGCAGAGAACTACCATCAAGACTATTACTCAAAAACTGGAGGATGGCCCTACTGCCATTTTTACCAAAAGAGATTTTAATCCTCACGAAACAAACGAAGTATATATGCATTTTCATTAAGCCATTTTTCCTTATCCAAATAGTTTGGCGAATACTTCGCTACGAAGTATTTGAACTGCTTGGAGTGGTTCTTGTACACAAGATGGGCTAACTCGTGTATTACAATATGAGCAATTATCTCCCTTGGAAGCAAAACCAATCTCCAGTTCAAATTTAGAACACCATTTTTACCGCAGGATCCCCATAACCTCTTTGCATTTTTTAACCGAAATCCATTGTAGCGTAGGTTCATCACATCCGACCAATGGTCAAGTTCTACTTTAAGGATTTCGTATGCTTTATTTAGATAAAATTGTATTAGCTTTCGCTTTAAAGTGGCTTTATCCCCAATAGGTAAGTAAAAAATCTTTTTCTCTGAATCAATACTAATTTCATTTTTATTATGCAAGGCAATTGAGTAGTTCTCTCCCAGATATAGCAAAGTGTCGCCTTCCTGTAGATTCAGGTTGTTTATTTTTTTGTTGCAGTGGAGGACAAACTGACGCGTTCGAACAATCCAATTTAATTTCTTCAGTACAATTTTTTTTATTTCATCCTCTGAGATAGAATGAGGGGCAATTACTATTAAATCCCCATTGTTATCTATTCGAAGACAAATACTTTTCCTGTTGGTAATGATTAACTTTTTAATTACGACTTCCATAGAACGAAGCAGGGGTGGAACAATTTAAGTATAAGAAATTATTCAACAGTTACGCTTTTTGCCAAATTTCTTGGCTGGTCAACATTGTATCCCAGCTCGACAGCAATGTAGTAAGCAAGCAATTGCAATGGTATTACAGAAAGAATTGGCGTCAACATAGGTAACGTTTCTGGAATGTAAAACACTTTCTCGGCGTACTTTTTGATTCTCTCATCATTTTCAGTAGCAATAACTATCACTCGCCCTTTGCGGGAGCGAACTTCTTCGATATTTGAAATCACTTTATCGTAGATTTCATCCTTAGGTGCGATAAAAACTACAGGCATATTTTTATCAATTAATGCAATTGGACCATGTTTCATCTCGGCAGAGGGGTAACCCTCGGCGTGAATGTAGGTAACTTCTTTCATTTTTAAAGCTCCTTCCAATGCAACTGGGAAATTGAAACCTCTACCTAAGTAGAGAAAATTTCGGGAATAGGAGAATTCCTTGGCAATAGCTTTGATTTGGTCTGCTCGTTCTAATATTTGCTCGACTTTTGCAGGCAATTCAGAAATCCCGCGGGCAATCTGAATACCATCAATTTTAGACAAGTTTCGCATTCGCCCGAGGAGCAGCGCCAGAAGCGATAAAACAACCAACTGGGAAGTAAAGGCTTTTGTGGAGGCAACTCCAATCTCCGGTCCAGCATGGATATACACCCCGGCGTCGGTGGCTCTCGCAATCGAGCTGCCGACAACGTTGACAATTCCAAGAACTGTTGCACCTTTTTGCTTTGCTTCTTGAACTGCAGCAAGAGTATCTGCTGTCTCCCCACTTTGTGATATCGCTATAACAATATCGTTTTTCCTAATGATAGGATTCCTATATCTAAATTCAGAAGCATATTCGACCTCGACCGGTATCCCACACAAATTTTCAATCAGGTACTCACCCACTAAGCCAGCGTGCCAAGATGTACCACATGCAGTAAGAATAATCCTATCAATATCACGAAGCTTTTCGAACACAGGAAGTAAGCCTCCCAATCGTGCATTCCCATCGTCGACAAGAAGTCGACCCCGGCAGGCATCACGAATCGTCTGTGGTTGCTCGAAAATTTCTTTTAGCATAAAGTGTTCGTATCCGCCTTTCTCAATTTTGCTGAGGTCGAAATCAACAAGATGTATGATTGAGTTCGTTAATTTATTATCTATTGTTTTGGTGCTGTAACTTTCTCGATTCAGGGTAACCATTTCATTATCATCGAGGTAAATCACCTGACGAGTGTATTGAATAATTGCAGCTGCATCGGAGGCTACGATGTATTCGTCCTCGCCAATTCCAACAATCATAGGGCTACCACGACGAGCTGCGATAATTCTATCGGGTTCATTCGCAGAAAGGATTGCAACACCAAAGGTGCCTTGAACTTCGGAGAGTGCTGCTCTAACAGCTTCTTCCAAATCTTGTAGTTTGTTGTAAAAATATCCAATTAAGACAGCAAGTACCTCTGTATCTGTTTCGGAAACAAAATAAAAGCCTTTGCTAAGCAACATTTGCTTCAAAGAATGATAATTTTCTATAATACCATTATGAACAATGGAGATGGTATTCGAGTTGTCTGTATGCGGATGCGCATTAATATCGTTTGGCTCGCCGTGAGTTGCCCATCTTGTATGCGCGATACCGACAGAGGAGTTTATTTGTTTCTTCTCAAGCAATTTCACCAATTCAGCAACTTTGCCTTTTCTCTTGAAAGTCCGTAATGTGCCATTTTCAACTACAGAGAGACCAGCGGAATCGTAACCACGATATTCCAGTCTTTGCAGTCCATTCAATAAAACCTTTACCGCATCCCTTTTACCAATGTAACCTACTATTCCACACATTCTTCGAGAATTTTGTAATTTGGTTTTGTGTTAATTTGCAAATTAATGGAAAAAATTAACATAAATTCACTTCCATTAATAAAACTGTTAATATTTGTTATTCCTTTCTTAACTATTGGAATACAATTACCAAATTCTTTTACTCTATGGTTTATGCTTTTTTCAAGCATATTGGGAATTATCTCGTGGCTTTTTAGGAAACATAACTTTTGTTATGTGCTCCTATCGATTTCCATAGGATTAATTCTATCGTTAAATTTTAGACAAGCCAAAACATTAAAACATACTAATCATTACAAGTCAATTAATTCGAAAATATTTGGTAAAGTGATTGATTATGCACTTTTCGATACAAACAAAGTATTAGTAAATGTTTCGGGATACATACATAATGAAAAAATTGGTAAATATAATACTTCCGTTCAATTAGCAATCTACGATAGCAACCCAGCTGTGAGGATGATTGAAGTCGGAGACTACATTCTTTGTAATTCGTGGATAAGACTACCGAGGAACTCCAAACTGCCAACAGACCCACCCGAGCTCCATATTGCTCTCATCAATGAAATTGAATTTTTTGGTACAGTTTACTCCAATGGTGTCGTTAAAATTTGGAAGCAGAAAGGAACAATTCGCAAATTATTCCAAAACTTAATTGTCTCCTTTTCGGAAAAGTTGGAGGCAGCTTTCGAACCTCGGAGTCATCCTTATTTCTATGCACTACTGCTTGGAAATAGAAAATATCTATCCTTGGAGCAAAAGGAGAAATTTGCAACAACGGGAATGTCCCACATCCTTGCATTAAGCGGGTTCCATTTTGGAATCCTTGCTACAATTTTGTTCTACCTACTTTCTTTTCTTAAAAACAAATGGGTAAAATTCCTCTTGATTAGCATAGCACTAATTACATATTTAGTAATTGTGAACTTACCACCTTCGGGTATTAGAGCAACAATAATGATTTTGGCTTTTCTTTTAGCCTCTATGTTAGAACGAAATGTTCATTTTTTAAATATTCTTGGATTGATATTAATCATCGTATTAATCTTTTTCCCTACGACAATTTTCACAATTGGTTTTCAATTGTCCTTCGTAGCGGTTCTGGGGATCGGTTTATTACATAAAAAATTTTACCACTTTTTCATTAATTTGCTTCCGATAAAGAACAAATTATTTTTATTTTTCGTTTCGGTTTTAAGCCTTACATTGTCGGCACAAGTATTTACCTCCCCTCTGGTGGCATATTATTTTGGCTACTATACCTTTATTTCTTTCTTTTCAAATCTAGTTTTACTACCGATATTTACTCTTTCCATTTTATTTGGCTTTGTCACTCTTTTTTTGTCTTTTGTTTCTTTACCACTCGGAAAGCCTTTTGCCACAACTGCAGATTTCCTTCTCTCGCTTGCAAATGACATAAATGATTGGATTGCCAACAAGTTTGAAACATTTGTTGTAACAGAGGAAGGAGTAATTATTTTAGCAATTATCATCTCTATTGCGGTCTTATGGGTTTCAGCAGAGAAACAACCGAAACTTATCCTGGCGAAATTCGCTTTTGCTTTAAGTTTAGTATGTCTTTTAGTTTTCAACCTCAAAGAAAACAAAAGAGAAGGTATCGAAATTTATCCCAGATTGAAATACGTTGCCGTGATTTTAAAGTGGAAAGACAAAAATTATTGCTTGCTTTTGGATAGGAAACCGCATCAGTTTCCATCGAACGACAAAGCGATGGTGGAATACCTCGCAAAATTAAAGGGGCGTTTGTTGGTTGGTGTCTCTGGTAATGCCGGTATAGCAGTCTCGGATGCTCTCAAGGCAAAAAGGAAGATAACTTTAATTGAAGTTCCAAGTGAAGTTCAAAAGGTGATTTCCTATGCGATTTTTGGTGATTTAAGTTTATTTAAGAAGTAATATGGATTTTAGAATCATAGAACCACAGATATTTCCAAAAGAAGAGATAATTGCAGGAGTAACCGAAAGAAATCAACACCTTTTCCTAAGCGGGTTTTCCTTTGCTTCAAACGAATACTTCGATGAAGAAACAGCAACAAAACATCGTAAAATTTTAGCAGAGGTATTGGGCGCAAGCCCAAAGGACTTTGCATATCTAAGGCAAACACACAGCGACATCATTCATCTCGTCGATGATGATTACCAAACGAAAGAAGGAGATGCATTGGTTACATCAGTCACGGGGAAAATTTTAGTCGTTAAAATAGCGGACTGTGCTGGCATTTTGCTTTACGACCCAGTCCGAAAAGTTGTATCTGCAGTTCATTCAGGTTGGCGAGGAAGCTATAAAAGAATTGTTCAGAAGACAATTCTTACTATGGAAACATACTACAAATCAAGACCGGATGAGATACTTGTTTGGGTCTCGCCCTTGGCATCGGCAGAGAGATACGAAGTTGGCGAGGACGTTGCGAGACTATTTCCAAAAACAGCCCAGAGAAAAGAAAACGGTACATACTATTTCGACAATATGAAGGAAATAGAAAATCAACTACTTGAAGTCGGAATTTTAAAGGAGAACATAGAAATTTCCGCTGAGTGTACAATTTCGAATTTAAAGCTACATTCATACCGCCGAGATGGCAAAAAATCTGGTAGAATGGCTTGTTTTATCGGGATGAAGAAATGAAATTTTAGTCCGAGAATTCAATTTTTTTGTGCAAATACAGCCAAGAATTTGTTAAGTTCTTCTCGCCAGGGTGGAATAGTTATCCCAAGTAATTCAGAGATTTTCCCGTTGCTCATAGCGGAAAATTTGGGCCGGCGAGCGGGCAGTTGAAACTCCTCGCTTTTTGCTGGGACCACATTTACACGAAGGCCAAGCTCTTTTTTTAAAGCAAGAGCCCATTCGTAGCGAGAAGCAAAGCCAGAATTTGTAAGATGATACAAGCCTGTCAATCCTTCTTCAATCGCTTTCATAGTCACATTTACAACTGTTTGGGTTGATGTGGGGACAGATATTTCATCGACAGGAACACGTACTGTATCGCTTTCCTCGCTCCAATTCAGAAACTTAATGATAAAATTTTGAGTGCCAAAGCCATACAACCAACTCACTCGGAAAATCAAAAATTCCTTCAATTCTTCAATGATTGCCTCCTCACCAAAAAATTTACTCAACCCATAAAAATTGACGGGGTTTGGCTTGTCCTCTTCTATGTATGGGGAAGGTTTCTCGCCATCAAAAACATAGTCGCTGCTAAAGTGAACTAAAAAAGCACCAAACTTATTGCAAGTATAAGCAAGATTTCGTGCTCCAATAGTATTTACTTTCAAGCAGTTCCATTTATCATTTTCAGCGTGGTCAACAAAATTGTAAGCAGAACAATTTACAACAACATCTGGATGATGTAGGCTTAAAAATTTCTCTACATCATCAAATTTACTAACATCGAGGGTTGGTAAGTCCGTTTCAACAAAATTAATGGAATTTCTCACGAAAAAATTCTTAAATTCATTGCCCAATTGTCCAAAGCTTCCAATAAGCAAATACTTCATAATCTATTACCGTAATTAATTTCAATCCATTTAATGTATTCCCCACTGCGAACTTTATTCAGCCAATCTAAGTTATTGAGATACCAATCAACGGTCAAATCCAATCCTTTTTCGAAAAGGACCGTTGGTCTCCAGCCAAGCTCGGTTTTAATTTTGTCGCAATTAATGGCATATCTTCGGTCATGCCCCGGTCTATCCACTACAAACCTAATTAAACTTTTATATCTATCCAAGGGAACATTTGTCTTGCGAGCGACAAGTTCGCAGAGATGTTCAACCAAACGAATATTTTCCCATTCATTCTCACCACCGATGTTATATGTTTCCCCAATTTTGCCTTTGTTTACAATTAACCAAACAGCGCTACAGTGGTCCTTTACATACAACCAGTCACGAATGTTTTTGCCATCGCCGTAAACTGGTAACTCCTTGCCCTCGAGCATATTTGAAATCATAAAAGGAATCAATTTCTCTGGAAATTGATATGGCCCATAATTATTTGAACATATTGAAATTGTAACAGGTATTCCATAGGTTGCAAAGTAGGAACGAACGAGATGGTCCGAAGCAGCTTTCGATGCGGAATAAGGGCTTCGGGGGTTGTATGGTGACGACTCGTAGAAGTATCCTGTCGGCCCAAGCGAACCATAGACTTCATCGGTGCTTACGTGGTGAAATCTAATTGACTTGCCTTTTTCAATTCTTTGACGAACTGCCTCCAGGAGTGTAAATGTCCCAAAAACATTTGTCCTTATGAAGTCACTTGGCCCGACGATGGAACGGTCGACGTGGGACTCTGCAGCAAAATGGATTATTGCATCAACTTCATATTTGTCGAGCAAGAGGGAAACTTTGGAAAAATCACAAATATCTGCTTTTTCAAAGAAATACCTTTCGGGGAAATTGTGGCTAATATCAGCAAGATTTTCCGGATTGGCTGCGTAAGTGAGTTTGTCTACATTTACCACGATAAAATCTTTATCGGGCAAATCAAACAAGAACCGTATGAAATTTGTACCAATAAATCCACAACCACCAGTAACTAAAATTGACTTCATTCTATCTAAGTTAATTGAGAAAAATCAATCTCCCCAAGAAGTGGTGCGTTTGCATCTTTCGTGGACAGGGTTAAAGCACCGCCTACTTTGGGCCAAGTAATACCGATCTGTGGGTCATCGAAACGTATTGTTCTATCGTGGTCTTTCGAGTACATATTGTCGGTAAAATACAGTACCTCTGTCGAGGGAACAAGAGTAAGATAACCATGGGCAAATCCTTTGGGTATAAGGACTTTATCGGGGTAAATAATTTTAAAGTCTACATCTTGTGCAATTTCACTTTGAATTGTTACAAGGTCTATCTCGGGCGAAGATATGAGAAAAGTAATAAATTTTAAAAACGTCTTGCTCTTTGGCCGGATATCTACAGCCACATCAAAAATCGCCCCTTTTAAACAAGTAACAATTTTTGTCTGCTCAAATGGTTTAACCTGAAAATGCAAACCACGAAGTGTTCCAGCATTAATATTGTAAGAATGATTTACTTGAACTAATTTGAACTCTACACCAATCTCTTTGAGTGATTCTATATTTACTAATTCAGAAAAGAAACCCCTTTCATCTTTATACATATCGGATTTAATAACAATAACTTCGGGGATCTTTGTTTCAAATGTTCTCATAAAAGAATTCTATTGTAAAGTACAAAAATAAAAATAAACTAGAGCGAAAAAAAATTGCAGGCGATTTCATTCGACAAAAAAATTAAAAAAATAATGTGCTAAAATTATTTAAATTTGTGGTTTAATTTTTTGAAATGACCCAATGAAAAGGATACTTTATTTCATTTTTATATTTGTCTGTTTTCTCAGCTTATATGGACAAGACGAAATCCTTATCCCAGCAAGCGAGATTTATGATGTAATGCCAGATGTAGCGAACTGTAACGAGGGAATTTTAAAAGAATCTGAAAAGCTTAAAGCACTGCAATATTTAAATTACATTCGTTCTTTTCACAATCTCAAGCAAGTTTATTACGCATCACAGTATGACAAGGAAACCTCCAAAGCTTCTTTAATTTCCGTTGCTAATTCTTTGTTGGACCATTTTCCAAAAAGTTCATATCATTGCTACACACAAGAAGGATACACAGGATGTGCAACCTCGAACCTATATCTTGGAGCAAACTACAATCCCAGCTCAGTTTATACTACAGAAAAAGGTATCATTTCTTGGATAATTGATAATAATATCGAAGACCTGGGTCACAGAAGAACCTTATTAAATCCATTTCTTAAATACACATCTTTTGGTCGCGTTGACGGATATTCAAAAGCAAACCCAAATTACTTTCTTACAGGAATGTCGATCAAAGTTCACCAGCTACCAGAATACCATAATCTATCGGATTGGTCATCTGAATTCGTCGCTTATCCATACAATGATTATCCAAGTTCTTATTTCGATGCATCTTGGTATCTTTCGTTTACACTCGTTGTAGATAAACAAAACATTTGGAACAACGACAATAAAAAAATTGACTACTCCCAAGCCACAGTAGAAGTAGTCGACCCAAATAACAACCAACTCACTATTTCAAATTTAAAATACGATTACTTTGGCTACGGCGTACCGAACTGCATTTATTGGAAAGTCTCCAATTTGCAAAAAGATGTAAAATATACTGTAACTATTTCCAACGTAAAGGTCAATGGCACACCGAAAAATTATACCTATTGGTTTAGAATTACTGATAATCCACCGACTGCTGGTCTTCAGCCTCCGAACTTACTTTCGCCACCCGACAATGCCAGCGACATTCAAATTCCTGTAACGCTTTCCTGGTCGATTGTCCCCGAGGCTCAATTCTACGCCTTACAAGTTTCAACTAACTCAACTTTCGACAACCTCCTCGTGGATGAAAAAAACATCACAACAAATTACTATACACTAACTAATCTAAATGATAATACAATATATTACTGGCGGGTCTCTTCTATCAAAGATGGCGAGGCAAGCAACTGGTCTATACCATTTTCTTTCAGAACTAAAGCTTTCGAGCTTAATGCACCATTAGTTCTCTCTCCAACAGATGGAGAAACCAGTATAGCCCTTAATCCGATGTTTATCTGGTCGCACATCGATGGAGCAGAAAAGTATCATCTGCAAGCAAGCTTAGATAGTACATATGATGATTTCGCCCTTCTTATAAACAAAAATGACATCACCGATACATTTTATACTTCCCCAACAAAGTTCTTCCCAAAAACATTATACTACTGGCGTGTTCGTTCAATAAGAGGAAACAACTTCAGCAATTGGTCGGAACCTAAATCATTTTGGACGCTCGACCCATCCTCGGTCCCCGAAGATATCTTTGCCGACAAATATTCCTTGTTAATTGATAATCCCCGTAAATCTGTGATTCATGTGAATGGACCTATTGAAACGGCTATCCTGAGTAATATCTATGGTGAAAGAATTCATCTGGACGATACCAGATTTTTGCCATACGCAGTGATTATACCCTATGAAGAACTTTCAACCGGAATCTGGCTACTTGAGCTACAAAGCCACGAAACTATACATAAGCTTAAGCTTTTAATTTTGAAGTAGGAAGAGTTGGAACAAGAAAAGGAAAGTCTTTTTCAAGCAATTCAATCACTACGTAGAGATTACACCCAGGGCAGATTTGATGAGAAAACTGCCAAGGACGACCCTTTTGAACAATTCAGCGAATGGTTCGAACTGGTATTGAAATCGGATTTTATTGAACCCACTGCAATGGTGCTTTCTACTGTGAATAAGGATTGTGTACCCTCTTCCCGCGTGGTTTTACTCAAGAAGTTTGACAAACGTGGCTTTGTTTTTTTTACCAATTATGAAAGCAAAAAAGGCAATGATATAGAAGACAATCCAAATGTTTCTCTCCTATTTTACTGGGACAAACACGAACGACAGGTACGTATCGTCGGTAGGGCAGAGAAAGTCAGTAAAGAAGAGTCCGAGGAGTACTTTCGTAGTCGACCCTATTTATCGAGAATTGGAGCGTGGGCATCCAAACAGAGCTTCCCATTAAAGTCCCGTTTTACTTTGATGCGAGAGGTTGTCAGGTTGACAATCAAATTTCCAAGCGAGGTTCCGCTTCCGCCTTTCTGGGGCGGTTATCGTGTCGTACCAAATTACTTTGAATTTTGGCAAGGACGCCCAAGCCGACTGCACGACCGAATTGCCTACATACTCCAAGAGGACGGAACTTGGAGAAAGCAAAGGTTATATCCTTAATCACATCCTAAAGACACCATACCTCTGATCTAGTATAGGAGCATTCAAAGCCATTGAAATGCCAAGAGCAAGCGCATTTCTTGTGTCCAGCGGATCGAGAATACCATCGTCCCAGAGCCTTGCAGTACTGTAATAAGGGCTAGCTTCGTCCTCGTATTTATTTATGATTGGTTCGCGAATAGCCCTGATTTCCTCCTCGGTTAGGGTCTTGCCTTGTGCCTCGAGTTGACGAATCTTGACTGTTGCAAGGACATCGGCGGCCTGTTCGCCACCCATAACGGAGATTCTACCGTGTGGCCACATCCATAGCAAACGTGGATTATACCCGCGCCCACACATTGCATAATTCCCAGCACCATAGGAGCCACCTACGATAACAGTAAACTTTGGCACATCCGCATTTGCAACAGCATGGACCAACTTTGCACCGTCTTTGGCTATCCCACCATGTTCATACTTTTTCCCAACTATAAACCCAGTTATGTTTTGCAGGAAAATTAAGGGAATTTTTCTAATGGTACAAAGCTCGATAAAATGTGCACCTTTTAAACTTGATTCGGAGAATAAAACTCCATTGTTCGCAAGTATACCTACTGGATAGCCCATTATACGAGCAAAGCAAGTGACAAGTGTTGTACCATATAGTTCCTTGAACTCTTGAAATCGGCTACCATCGACGATTCGAGCAATTATTTCCCTGATGTCGAATGGCATTCGAATATTTCTCGGGATAATTCCATAAATTTCTTGCGGGTCGTAGTAGGGCTCTTCCGGCTCCTCTCTTCCCATATCAAATTTTTCTGTAGTTCCAAGATTCTCTACGATGTTTCGGGCGATTTGCAAAGCATGCTCATCATTGAGAGCGTAATGGTCCGAGACACCAGAGATTTTACAATGAACATCTGCTCCACCCAGTTCTTCGTCGGAGACAACCTCGCCAGTGGCAGCTTTTACCAATGGAGGTCCACCAATGAAAATTGTAGCTTGATTGCGAACCATAATGGTCTCGTCGCTCATTGCTGGGACATATGCCCCGCCAGCGGTGCACGAGCCCATTACAACAGCAATTTGGGGTATGTTCATCGCAGACATTCTGGCTTGATTGTAAAAAATTCTGCCAAAATGCTCCTTATCGGGGAAAGTCTCCGATTGATAAGGCAAGAAGATTCCCCCTGAATCCACAAGATAGATACAAGGTAGCCGATTCTGTATAGCTATTTCCTGAGCACGAACGTGTTTTTTAATCGTCATTGGGAAATATGTTCCACCTTTCACTGTTGCATCATTTGCTACAATCATGCATTCACGACCCTTCACAACGCCAACTCCAGTAATAATTCCGGCGCAAGGTGCTTCGTTGTCGTACATATTCCATGCTGCAAGCGGGGACAACTCCAGAAAGGGAGTATCGGGGTCGCAGAGCTTTCGAATTCGTTCTCTTGGGAGCAACTTACCACGGCTTACATGCTTTTCTCGGGCTTTCTCCGGTCCCCCCTGTTTGACAATTTCCAAGCGCTCTCTTAGTTCTTTCACCAACCTCAATGAATTCTCAAAGTTCTCTTTGTACTCTGGAGATTTGGTGTTTACTTTACTTTTAAACCTTTCCATTTTTTATTTTCTAAAACGAACTTCCAAATACAATAATAGTCAGAATCTGTAACCTCTGGTGGACAAGAAATAACTTCTGTTTCGAAACGATTATCGATGGTTTTTGCAAAAAGCGAGTAATCAATCAATCCAACAGATTTGCAAGGAAAATCGGGCAGATTTTTTCTTCGCCTCGCTTCTTGTACTCTGCAGGTTTTAACATAATGAACCAAAACATTATTTCCCTCTTTTTCAGAAAATTGTTCATTAATAGTCGAATGCAAACGGAACGCAAGAGCCTTTTTCAAACCATCTATTCCCGAATTTTCGCCCAGATTCAAAAATTCCTTTAAGCGTCTTGCTTCAATTTGAGTAAACTGCTCCCACGAGTCACGGTCCAATTCGATTGCTTTTTCGATACCAAGTTTCTTCTCAATAGCAAGGAACCAACAACCATCGTGAGCCAACCAATTTTTTGCATAAATTTTCAACAACTCGAGTAGCCGATCCCTACTCAATGTCTCAATATTACTTTGTTCCATTACATTCCTCTTCTGTATTTGCCTCCTATTTCATAAAGCAGGTGGGTAATTTCTCCCATAGTACAATGCTCAACCGCATTGAGCAACTCTTCGAAAATATTACCTTTAGATATTGCGACATTTCGCAATCTATCGAGAGCTTCTTGTTTTTTATCTTTGTGACTTTCCTTGAAATCCGCTACTTGTTGCAAACGCTCCTCTTTCTCTTCGATGGAGGCACGAGTGACTTTCATATTATCGTAGTAATTTATGGGATTCTCATTTAAAAATGTATTTACTCCTATAATTGGGTATTCACCAGTTTCTTTTAATGATTCGTAATACAAAGACTGTTCTTGGATTTTGGAGCGCTGGTATTGAGTTTCCATAGCTCCAAGTACACCACCTCTACGAGAAAGGGCAAGAAATTCGTCCAAGACAGCCTCTTCGACCAAATCTGTCAATTCCTCGATAATAAACGAGCCCTGATTGGGATTTTCGTTTTTCAATACGCCAAATTCTTTTGCAAGAATAAGCTGAATAGCCATGGCTCTACGAACAGACTCCTCAGTAGGAGTGGTTATTGCCTCGTCGTAAGAGTTTGTATGCAAAGAATTACAATTGTCGTACATAGCAAGTAACCCTTGTAGCGTCGTTCGAATGTCGTTGAAATCAATCTCCTGGGCATGTAGACTCCTACCAGAGGTTTGGATGTGGTACTTCAATTTTTGACTTCTCTCGTTCGCACCATAAACATATTTCATAGCAATAGCCCAAATGCGACGAGCTACCCGACCAATAACAGAATACTCAGGGTCCATACCATTGGAAAAGAAGAAAGAAAGATTAGGCGCAAAATCATCTACTGGAATCCCACGATTTAAAAAGTATTCCACGTAGGTAAACCCGTTTGCAAGCGTAAAAGCCAATTGGGTGATTGGATTTGCACCAGCCTCTGCAATATGATAGCCACTGATACTCAAAGAGTAGTAATTTCTAATCTTGTGTTTAGAGAGGTATTCTTGAACATCTCCAATCAAGCGCATAGCAAAGTCGATTGAAAAAATACATGTATTTTGCCCCTGGTCTTCTTTTAGCATATCTGCTTGTACGGTGCCCCGTAATTTTCGAAAGGTTGCTATTTTTAATTCCTCTTTCTCTTCATCGGTGAGTTCTATACCTTTTGCTTTCAATTTCTCTAACTCACGTTTGTAGGCAACCATGAAGTAGAAAGCAACCATAATAGGTGCAGGCGCATTGATTGTCATCGAAACCGAGGTTAGCGGGTCCGTCTGGTCGAATTCTTGCAAAAGAACATCCATATCTTCTATTGTACAGACACTAACCCCACTTTCGCCAATTTTGCCGTAGATGTCGGGGTCTCTGGCTGGGTCTTCACCATAGAGGGTAACACCGTCGAAAGCCACTGAAAGTCGCTTGGCTGGGTCGTTCTTAGTTAAATAATGAAATCTTTTATTTGTACGGGCAGGTCCACCCTCGCCAGCAAATTGTCGCTTAGGGTCTTCTGTAATGCGTTTGAATGGAAACACGCCTGCAGTGTAGGGAAAGTATCCGGGGAGATTTTCTAAGTATAGGAATTTTAATAAATTGCCCCAGTCTTCAAATTTTGGCAATGCCACCTTCGGTATGTTTGTCCCGCAAATCGATTTATTATAAAGCTCTATCTCGAGCTCTTTATCCATAATCTTGTATCGTACCTTATCATGCCGATACAAACGTTTACGTTCCTCCCAGGTTTGAAGTAATTCTTGGGAATCTTTAGACAACTCCGACCATTTCTTTTGGAAGAGCTCATTCAATTGTTTTAGTAATTCACCATTTATATTCTCTTGCTTAAGTACATCAGTCGATTTTTTTAAAGAATAAGCCTCCTCGGCAATTATACTTTGCTCTTTGACTATCTTTTTATACTTTCGAACTGCCTCGGCTATTTCGGCAAGGTAGTTTATCCTTTTACTGTTAATCAATCCATAATCCCGTTCTAAGGTAGTTGGTAGTAAATTAATTACTTCCTCTTTTACACCGTAATCTCCACCTTTAGTTTCAAGTAAAAGTTTCAACAAGGCTTTGAAAAATTTATTAACCCCGTGATTGTTAAATTGATTGCTACTACAAGCAAAAATAGGTAGATCAAGATTTTCCAGTGGTATACCGCGCGGGACTTTCAATTGATGTGTTCGGATATAATGAATAATCACCTCTCGAAGAGCATCCTCGGAGCCAATTTTTTCAAACTTATTTATTACGATGTAGTTTGCCAAGTCGAGCATGTCAATTTTTTCGAGTTGACTTGGAGCACCAAACTCAGCAGTCATAACATAGACAGAATAATCTGTAAGAGATTTGATTTGACTGTCGCCTTGGCCAATTCCCGGGGTCTCTACAAATATTAAATCGAAACCGCATGTCTTAAGCAAATTAATTGAATCTCGGACATATTGACCAACATCGCTACCACTGTTCCGAGTTGCAAAACTTCTAAAAAACACTCTATTGTCGTAAATATGATTGTATCTTATCCTGTCGCCAAGCAAAGCTCCACCAGTTGTGCTCTTCGTCGGGTCGCTTGCCAAGACTGCAATACTTATCTTTGGAGCATAAGCAAGAAATCTACCAATTACCTCATCAATTAATGAACTTTTGCCACAGCCACCCGGACCAGTAAAACCAATTACGAGAGATTTGCCTTTGTCATATTTTTGTATTTTTCGTCGTAATTCATCTGCGTCTGCTCGACTCGATAATTGCTCCTCGATGAAAGTTATTTGCTTGGAGATTAAGTAATGTTTTTCGGAACTGTTGTTTATCAATAATTCATCGGAGAGGTCTCTTAACCATTTAGATTGTATTTTGGGTTTGTTCTCGTTAATCCTTCTTATGATGTCATCGGCAATACCATTGATGCCTAACCTTTGACCATCGACAGCATGGTAAAGCCTGGTCACCCCGTATTCTTCCAGCGCTTTTATTTCGGAGGGTAGAATCACGCCACCACCGCCACCGAAGATTTGCTTTTCTTCGGCGCCATACTCACGAAGTTGGTCTACGAGAAAGCGAAAATACTCATTATGACCACCCTGGTAGGAACTAATAAGCAAAGCGTCGACATCTTCCTGAATAGCAACAGTTAAGACCTCGCGTACCGAGCGATTATGGCCAAGATGAATTACTTCTGCTCCGCGTCTTTGTAAGAGCCTTCTGAAAAGATTTACAGAGACATCGTGACCATCGAACAGTGCGGTTGCTGTAAGCAATTTTATGATCATATTTCATTTTACAAATGTTCAACAAACTACTTCAAAAGATGCCGAGCAATGACCAATCTTTGAATTTCGCTGGTGCCCTCGTAAATTTCTGTAATTTTAGCATCACGATAATAACGCTCGACATTGAAATCCTCGGTATAGCCGTAACCACCGTGTATTTGAATAGCCTTACGAGCAGCATCCATGGCAACTTCGGAGGCTTTCAATTTTGCAATCGAGGCTTCGGCAGAGTATGGCAAACCCTTGTCTTTCATAACAGAAGCCCGCCAAGTGAGCAGCCAAGCTGCGTTGTACTCCATCCACATATCCGCAAGCATCCATTGTATTGCCTGGAAGTTTGCAATTGGCTGGTCGAATTGAACCCGCTCCTTGGCATATTTTATAGAATCCTCGATGCAAGCGCGTGCAATGCCTAGTGCTTGTGCAGCAATGCCTAATCTACCACCATCGAGGGTGACCATCGCCACTTTAAAGCCCTGATTCAACTCGCCAAGCAAATTCTCCTCGGGTACTTCCACATTCTCGAGAATTATCTCCGCAGTGGACGAGGCACGTATACCAAGTTTCTTTTCCAATTTCCCAATACGATAACCAGGCATTTCTTTTTCCACAATAAAGGCACTAACGCCTTTAGTCTTTTTGCCCGGGTCTGTAGATGCAATCAAGACAAAGATATCAGCCTCGGCACCATTTGTTGCAAATAATTTCGAGCCATTTAAAATCCACTTATTTCCTACCTTTGTTGCTGTTGTTTTTGTGTTCCCTGCATCGGAGCCAGCCTGCGCTTCTGTGAGAGAAAAACTTCCTATTTTCTTGCCAGAGAGTAAATCGGGCAGGTACTTTCTTTTCTGTTCTTCGGTGCCAAATCTGTAAATTGGGTCGCAGACAAGTGAAGAGTGGGCAGATATTATTACACCAGTCGAAGCGCACCAACGAGAAATTTCCTCGATAGCAAGAAAGTATGAAACAAAATCCATCCCAGCACCACCGTATTCTTCGGGGTATGCAATTCCCATCAAACATAACTCACCAGCTTCGCGAATAATCTCCCACGGGAAACGATGATTACGCTCGTTCTCGCTTGCCACAGGGGCAATTTTTTCTTTTGCAAATCTCGATACCAAATCGCGAAGCGCCCTTTGTTCTTCTGTGAGTAAATAATCCATAATTTCTCCAAACAATTAAACACAAATTTAATTTGAATAATTAAAAAAATTTTGTTAATATTACTTTTTCAACATATAAAAAGATAAATTAAGCAAAAAAGCAGAATTTTCATTATGTATAATAAAAACTCTTTACATTAATGGACAGCAAACATAACTTAACAGCAGAGCAGCTACAAATTCGAGATGAAGTCCGTAAGTTTGCAGAAGAAGAAATCAAACCAATTGCAAGGGAACTTGATGAAAAAGAGCAATTCTCCTACGAGCTAGCAAAGAAAATGGCAAATTTGGGGTATTTTGGTTGTTTTCTTCCCGAAAGCTACGGCGGGTCTGGCCTTGATTACCTTTCCTACATCATTATTGTAGAGGAACTTACCAGAGTAGACAGTTCCCAAGGGGCAACAATTGCAGCACATAATTCGCTTGGTGTCGGACCAATATACTACTTTGGCAACGAAGAGCAGAAGACAAAGTATTTACCAAAACTCGCCTCTGGGTATCTTTGGGGCTTCGGCCTTACAGAACCCGAAGCCGGT
>JBKBVP010000290.1:0-2583 GCA_046289495.1 Candidatus Kapaibacteriota bacterium
TGTTCCTAAAGAAATTAAGCTTTACGAAAAGTCTGTTGGTTGAATAATTCATTCCAAAATCAAAGGACAGAGATTTCTCTGGTTCCAAAATTGGAAGGCTATCTGGGGCAATCAATAATAATGCAATTTGCCCCTGTTCTTGCAATTTTTTGATGCCATCAATTATGTATGTACGCCCAAAGACAGAATATCCAGCCATGGGGTTTGTCCAATCAAGATATAATTCCTCGAAGTTAGGTGCTTTGAAACCAGTTCCCACCGAGGCACGAGCAACCAAATTTTCCGTAAACTTGTAAGAAGCGGACAATTTGGGATTAAATTCTAATGGATATTCACTATGGTCATCGATTCTAAAACTTCCAATAATGTTCAACTTATTAAAAAGATTTATATCGTCTTGGGCATAAAGATAAAAGAGCAAGTTGCTTTCCTTCTCACCAGAAATCCTAAGAGATTTTGCAATTTCACTCCAGAGACCACCACCAATTGTCAAATAATTACTTGAACTGAGGAGAATGTTCGTTTGCAATTCAGTCTTGAATAAATCTTGTCTAAATTTATACTCATCATAAACTTGATTTGTGTTCCAATACCTATCATCAGTTCTGGTCTCGAAAGTGGAAAAGTAAGCTCGAAATTCGTAATTAAATTTATCATTTAAAGTATTTTTATAAAAAACATATCCACTAACATCACGGACGTGACTTCTACTATCTATGGTATCACTTTTTGCTAAGTAATTGTTGAACTCATTCTCAATATTGGTTTTAATTGAGAATCTTACCTGTGAGCGAGATGCTATATTGTAAAAAGATTCCATTTGTAGAGAGTAGTTCGTTAAAGAAGGAATAGTTTTCCCAACGGTATTAGGATTTAGTTTAAACCCATCAGTTTTAAACTTATGTGCGAATAGAGTAAAGGAAAATTTATCCTCGAAGAGCTGTTGTTGCAGTTCACCGATTATGTCATAAGAGTTAAAAGAACCAAATTTACAGTATAAATTAAATTCTGTGGGATTTTGGGGTTCTTCGGTGATTAAATTTATTACTCCAGCCAGTGCATTGCTACCGTAAAGTGACGAACTCGGACCTTTAACAATTTCAACTCTTGCAACATTTCCAACAGAAAGTCGAGATATATCCAAAATCCCACCAGTTCTATTTACCATTGGTTCGCCATTCACTAAGAGTAATGTATAATCGGGGTCTAACCCTTGCAATTGTACACCTCTTCCATGGTCATCTACCAATGGTATGTCTGTTAACTCTAAAAGCAGTTCATCAAGTTTCTTTGCTTCAACTAACTTAAAATCTTCATAAATGTAGGTAGACATTGGTATCGATATACTAAGAAGCTCCTTCTCTGTTCGAGTGGCAGTTACTACAACCTCTTTCGAGTGGAACTCTTTTTCTACGATAGCGACATTAAAAGTAGCAACCTCAACAGAAGTATCAATGGAGAATGTTGTATCCAAAGGTAGAAAAAAAAGCTTTTCTATACTTGCTTTTACTTTGTTGACTCGAGGTAAATTGAATTTTACAACACCTCTGCTATTAGTGTATCCCACCTTGTTTGGTTCAATAATAATAACCTTACAATTCTGTATGGGAATACCACTGGTTGAAGTAATTTTTAAAACTAATGTTAGTTCATCCTTTGCAAGCAAAGGAACTAATGCTATGTAAAGAAAAAAATTTATTATTATGAATATATTTTTCATAGTTTGAAAATATAATAAAAACAAAATTAAAAATTAATTTCATAGTATAAACAATTATTAAATTCTTTAATTTATTTTTCATTTATTTTTCATTGGAGGAAATGGGAAAAAATATTTCAAAATTTGTTAGTAAATTTGCTTTTTAATTTTTTTTGCCTATGGATAGGAATGTAAGAACACTAAAAGAAATAGAAACCATAAGTAGAACACGCCAAAACAAATTATACAAGAGACTTTTAGACAAAGACACATCTTTGATTTTTGAAGATGCACTCGAAAATGATATTGTATTAAACATGGGACCTCAGCATCCTGCTACCCACGGAGTACTTCGAGTTGTACTTAGGCTCGATGGTGAAACAGTCATAAATTGTGTTCCCGAGCTAGGCTACTTGCATCGCGGTTTTGAAAAGCTTGCAGAAAACGCAACATATCACGAGTTCATTCCTCATACAGATAGATTGGACTACCTTTCACCGATGTCCAATAATGTTGGAATTGCACTTGCCATCGAAAAAGCTCTGGGAATCGAAGCTCCACCACGCGCGCAATGGATTCGAACACTTGTAGCAGAATTAGCCCGTATTTCCTCGCACCTTATGGCAATGGGTTCGACCTGTATGGATGTTGGTGCAACAACAATGCTTCTGTGGACTTTCACGGAGCGAGAGAAATTGTACGACATTTTTGAATTAATTTGCGGTGCAAGATTCACCACGAGTTACACAAGAATTGGTGGAGTTGCATTTGATTTGCCTACTGAAGCTATCACTAAAATCAAAGAGTGGGCTACTCAGTTTCCAAATGAGCTTGCTTATTTTGAGAAACTTGTACATCGCAACCGTATCTTTATAAATCGCATG
>JBKBVP010000291.1:0-2582 GCA_046289495.1 Candidatus Kapaibacteriota bacterium
TATAGGGTCAGCGCAGCAAGGATGGAATACTTTCCAAGAGCAACTTGGTCGTCACTTAATTCATATAACATAGCTTTAATCTTTTGAGTATCATAAGCAGTTAAACCCACGAAAACCAAAACTCCGATAATAGAGATAGTAAATTCCAATGCCGAACTTGCCAAGAAGAGATTAATTATAGATGCAATAATTATACCCATAAGACCCATTAAAAGAAAACTACCTAAACTTGTAAGATTTCGTTTAGTAGTGTATCCATAAAAACTCATAGCTGCAAATAGAGCTGCTGTTGTAAAGAAGACATTCTGAATGCTTGATTCCACATAGACAAGAAATATAATAGAAAGAGTTAAACCATTTAAAAAAGAATACAATACAAATAAAAGACCAGCAGTAGACCCATGCAACTTCATTACCCTTGTAGAAAGATACCAAACCAAGCCTAATTCAGCAAAAATTATTAAGTAAAAAAGCATAGGAGTAACAATTAAATAAAAGGCGAGTAACGTATGCGAAGCGAGATAAGCCGTTACGCCGGATATTAGCAATCCAGCCATCATCCAAAGATAAGTTTTTCGAATATATCCCTGGAATGCTATTTCCAAGGAAGGGCTTGTAAATGATGAAATATCATTTTGCATAAAAAACCTATCAATATTTTTAAAAAGCAAAAATAAAATTTTTTTATGAATTTAATTAAACTAAAACGTTGCGTACAGAATTAAACATCAATATGTACAATCCACTTGTAAACATCTTTGATTTTTCCGTACTGTATGGCAGTGAGGGTATCATACATTTTCTGTGCTATAGGTCCTATTTGATTATTATTAAAAATCATTTCTGTTCCGTGGTAATATAAGACCCCAACGGGAGAAATTGTTGCAGCGGTACCAGTGCCAAAAACCTCCTGTAAAATACCTTTTTCATAAGCTTGAATTACTTCTTGAATTTTAATCGACCTTTCTTGAACTTTAATTCCAAATTCTTTTGCCAAACATAAAACAGAATCGCGGGTAACACCAGGAAGAATGGAGCCCTGATAAAGTGGTGGAGTGATTAGAACATCATCAATTACAAACATTATGTTCATTGCACCAACTTCATCGACAAACTCATGTTGAATACCATCGAGCCATAGAACTTGAGAAAATCCCTTTTCCTTGGCTTTTTGTCCAGCATAAAGCGAAGCTGCATAGTTAGCAGCAGTTTTCGAGTCGCCTAAACCCCCACGAACAGCACGGACAAACTGGTCTTCAATTAAAATTTTTACTGGATTTAAACCCTCTGGATAGTACGAACCGACAGGAGAAGTGATAATAATAAAAGTATATTCTGATGCTGGATGGACCCCCAAAACACAACTACTACCAAAGCAAACTGGCCTAACATATAATGATTGACCAATTACTTTTGGGACAAACTTATAGTCCAATTTTACAAGTTCAATTATAGCCTCGACAAACTTCTCTTCGTCGAATCGAGGTATACATAACCTATCTGCAGACTTATTCATTCTCTTGGCATTCATATCCGGGCGGAATAAGTTCACACCACCGTTGACATCGTAATAAGCTTTCAATCCCTCGAAAATGGTTTGACCATAGTGTAGTGTCATCATCGATGGTTCGAAACAAATTGGACCATAGGGAATTATCCTTCCCTCATCCCAATGACCATCTTTAAATTGACTGATGAACATATGGTCCGAGAAAAAACGACCAAAACCAAGATTATTCCAATCAATTGAATTATAACGAGTTGTAGTTGACTTTTCAATACTAATTCCCATTCTAAATCCTCAGTTTTTAAAAATGTAATTTTAATAAATTTTCTGTTATTATTGTCAAAAATATCATCTAATGTTTACAAGTGTTGATGAATATGTTTTCAGCCGGAGTTATTCTAAAAGGTAAAAGAATATGGAGTTTAACAAAGATAGACACACAGCAACAAAAGAAATTAACAAAAAAAACACAGAAACCAAGAATTTAAAATGTATTATTATGAAAGGCAGAAGAAAATTTACTAATTTGCATTTTTTAAGCTTGATTTTAACAAAGTTTGAAGGTTAATTATAATCAAGGAGAATTTAAAATGACATCAGAAGGTTTCAATCCATTCAAAATGGCACAGCAGCAATTTTTATCTGTTGCTGAAAAGTTAGGCTTAGACCAAGCAACACGTGATTTACTGCTGTATCCTGAAAGAGAATATCAATTTAACATCCCTATTAGGATGGATAATGGTTCGTATCAGGTATTCCGTGGTTTTAGAGTACAACATAACGATGCACGTGGCCCAGCAAAAGGCGGTATTCGTTTCCACCCAAGCGAGACTATCGATACTGTACGAGCCCTTGCTATGTGGATGACTTGGAAAACTGCTGTAGTGGATATTCCGCTCGGTGGTGGCAAAGGTGGCGTTGTATGCGACCCACATCAACTATCTCTACGAGAGCAAGAGCAAATTTGCAGAGGTTGGGTACGACAAATAGTGCGCAATGTCGGTCCTCTCCAAGATGTTCCTGCCCCAGATGTTATGACCACTGGTCAACATATGATTTGGATGCTCGACGAATA
>JBKBVP010000292.1:0-2579 GCA_046289495.1 Candidatus Kapaibacteriota bacterium
AGTATAATCGTAAAAATTGCAAGCCAATTGTAAATTATCAAAAAAGAGAATTTTTTAAGTCTAACGTAAAAAAAAGTTTGAATTTCCTGAGAGTAATAACTAACATTCGAAGAAAAAAACACATACAAGTTTAATTTAATGTCGAAGTACGAGAGAATGATTTCAGAAACAAAAGCAAGAGCATATAGTATTGTAGAAATCAACAACCATCCCTCTTTTTTGAAATTTGATTTAATCTTTGTTAAGAGGAAGAGAAATGAAACAACGGTTAATAAAAAACCAATAATGGTATAAATTGAACCGACAGCAAAGTTTCGAACTGTTATTGATGCAATTTTTTCATCAACCCAAGGGCGCAAGACTATTGTTTGTTTGTTTAATTCGAAAATGTCGTAAGCAATCGCACCTCTTGTTATAGAGCCACCAATCCAAATAATTACTCCAATGAAAAAAAGTGAAACAAAAATTTTTTCCTTTTTGGATAGTTCCATAAAGCAATCCATTTTTTAAAAAAGCGTTGGTTGTTTGGTTTTATTTACTTGATTACTATCTAAAAGTACTTCGTTTAATAATTTCAAAAAATCGTCTTCATTAAGTATTGTGATTCCAAGCTTCTTGGCCTCCTGGTACTTAGAACCAGGGTTTGTACCAACAACGACATAATTTGTTTTTTTACTCACAGAAGAAATAACTTTTCCGCCTAATCTTTCAACTTTTGATTTTGCTTCGGCACGAGTTAGTGAACTCAGCTCACCCGTAAATACAAAAGTCTTACCTTCTAACAATTTTTCAGAGGACTGGGAATCTTTTTCTTCAAAGTTCAATCCGTAAGATTTGAGTTTTATGATAATCTCTCGTTCTTTAGAATTGTTAAAGAAATTAACTATTGATTTGGCCATTTTCTCCCCTATTTCATTGATTGAGATCAGCTCCGACTCTAAAGCAGACATCAAAGCATCAAGAGAGCGAAATTTCATTGCCAATAACCTTGCTGTCGACTCTCCAATGTGTCGAATGCCAAGAGCAAATATTAATTTGCTAAGAGGTCTTTTCTTACTCTCCTCGATTGATTCCAAGAGATTGTGAACTCTTTTCTCGCCCCACTTTTCAATGTTAATCAATTCTTGGCTTCTTTGATGCAACTTGTAAATAGAAGCAATATTTTTCAAAAATCCAAGAGTGACAAGTTGGTCTACAACTCTTTCTCCCATTCCTTCGATATTCATAGCATTTCTCGAAGCGAAGTGTTCTATACGACGACGCACTTGCCAAGGGCACTCTGGATGCTCGCAGAAATATGCTACCTCGCCTGGTAATCGTATTAATCTGCCACTCAAACCGCAAGTGCAATACTCTGGGAAGATGAATTTTACTGCCCAATCTGGTCTCTCCTCTAAAACTACCCCGGTAACTTTGGGAATTACTTCACCACCTTTTTCTACGACAACAGTATCTCCAATCCTTAGATCAAGCTCTTCGATATAGTCAGCGTTGTGAAGGGTCGCTCGACTAATTGTTGAACCGCCTAACTTAACTGGCTCGAGCTCAGCAACTGGAGTAACTATACCAGTTCTACCGACTTGGAGGATGATGTTCTTTAACTTTGTGGTAGCCTTTTCTGCTTCATATTTAAAAGCTATTGCCCACCGTGGTGCCCTCGCTACTGTCCCTAACCTTTCCTGCTGTTGTATAGAATTAACTTTGATTACAATTCCATCAATTTGAAATGGCAAACTGTGTCGACGATTTTCCCAATGATTTATAAAATCAAAGACCTCTTCTAAATTTTTACACAACTTTGAGTAAGGAGAAACCGGTAAACCCATTTCTCGCATTATCTCGATATTTTCACTTTGGGTCGTCAATTGTACACCTTCAACATCAAGATAATACAAAACAACACGCAAGGGGCGTTGTGCAACCTCCCGAGGGTCGAGCAATTTTAAAGTGCCAGAGGCAAGATTTCTTGGATTGGCAAACGGTCTCTCTCCATTGGCAGATCTGTCCTCATTAATTTTTAAAAAATCATTATAATTCATATAAACTTCTCCACGTACCTCAAAGTTCCTTAATGAAACACCGTTAAAGCTCACTTCGTTTGCTTTCAAAGGAAGGTTTCTGATGGTTTTTACATTTAAAGTGACATCGTCCCCAGTAAATCCATCTCCTCGCGTTACGGCAAGTTTATAAAGCAAATTCTCATAATGAATACTAATAGCAACACCATCATATTTCAATTCTGTAAAATATTCTACTTTCTCACCTTCGAGCAATTCATTTACTCTTCTATCAAAATCAATTACTTCATCAAATGAATAAGTATTCGACAAAGACAGCATTGGTTTATTGTGTACAACGTTTCTAAATTCTTTTAAAGGCTCTCCTCCAACACGTTGTGTAGGGGAGTCCAATGTGATTAATTCTGGATGTTTCTTTTCAAGTTCTATTAACTCGGCAAATAATTGGTCATATTCCCTATCGGAAATCAAGCTTTCGTCTTTAACGTAATAGTGATGATCGCAAATTGAAATAATCTCGCGCAGAAGTGAAATCCTCCTCGCTGTATCTTTTTCCTCTCG
>JBKBVP010000293.1:0-2576 GCA_046289495.1 Candidatus Kapaibacteriota bacterium
AGCATTGGTGTAAGAGCCTTCAAAATAATTTTTCACCAGACTTTTGATAGATTTTCCGCTGTAATTCTCTTTACTGATGACTGGAAAATATTCGTGCTGTCTGCCAAAAGTTTTGAAATCTACAAAACCTTGGGATAGAAAACCAAAGTTTTGGCTATAAACTTTAAAACCAGAATTATCGTAAACTGATAGGTCCCGAGAATCCATTGGAGCAAGAAACAAATAGCCAGGAGATGGATTGTTCCATACTGTCCTCGTTATAATCAAATTATCGTTGGTATAAATACTACTTTTACAAGAATGAATAATATGAAGTATGATAAAAGTTTTTTTCTCATTTTAACTTAATCCCTGATTACATAAACTTTTTCAATAATTAATTTATTTCCATTTTGAATTTTTAGGAGGTACATTCCACTCGAAAAATCTTTCAAATCGATTGAAATTCTGTCGTTTTCATTTAAAATCGAATTAGTTCTCCTTAACTCATTCCCAAACAAATCCAAAACAGTTAAGGAACCGATTGTGCCAGACTTAATGACGATCTCTATTGTTGAGCTTGCGGGATTTGGATATACTTTTATTAAATTATCGGCTAATTGTACACCGCTCGGCTCTTGAATCGAAAAGATTCCACTTTCGGCGAATAGTTTGTTGTCTTTGATTGAGGTCACTCGAATTTTATAGTTCTCACCCGAAGGGATTAAATCTGGAATTATCCATTCGTATTTTCCATAAAAACTATATATTGAATCGATGATGTTGAAATATGGTTTATTATCTTTGTACAGAGTTAGCATAAATTCTGGAGAAAGGTTATGTTCCCATTCGATTAAACAACTTTTCTCTTTTTCAAAAATATCATTTTGTTTTGGGGATTTCATATTTAAAAATGGTTCCTTAATTTCAAAAGTGTAAACATCGGTCCAATTGCTTTGTCCATAAGGATTGGAGCAGCGAACTTTCCAGAAATATTTTCCAATACTTAGTGGTGGTGCTTCGAACATATTGCTTTTTAATCCATTCGTATTGTATACGACATTGACAAAATCTACATCCCTTGCTATCATTATTTCAGAAGAAGTTACAAGGTTCTGTGGAGTCCAATAAAAAGTTATAGCTTTTGTGGTGTTCAAGACAGAGGAGTCTTTTGGTTGGGTCAGAATTGGTGGTTCTGGAGCAGTCCTGAAATCTGTAGTTGCAATTATGTACTCCCCGTCGAGACTTTTGGTTTTTGCAGACAACACCATATTTTCTTCATCGAATAAACTTGGGAGTTGTACGAACAATGAATCCATTGCAATACGCCTCCAAAGCGAAAGTTTTTTTCGATGCAAAAGCATAGGGTATTTCGACAAATCAATTACAATGGTTCCCTCGAATTTGTTGATCTTTTCAGATTTTATAATAATTTTACAAGAATTTACAAGTGGTGTTTCAACATCAAATCTTGGATACAATGGGGCATAGGAATATTTTTCAACAGTAATTTTAGAGTGACTTTCATCAATTAATTCGTCGAAGACAATTTTGACCCCAGTCTCGCTCCCATCTACATTGAATTCAAGAGTGTCATACAGTGGGATATTGGGACTAACTATCGAGGAGATTTCGTTCTTAGTTACGATTGCATCTGGTATATTTGGGGGATATGGAAATTTGTATACTCTATAAGAAGTGGTTTGAAAAGTCACACCTTTTGGGAAGGACATTTCAAATTCAACTTCACCGTCTGGATTGACCTCTGAAGCAATACGTATGTGGCCAGCGGTGACCCCGCCCCAGCCTATCACCGTGTTCCCATTTGGAAGTCGTTGTGTGGAGCCCATTGTTTCGCCATAAATGTCGGGGGTGTTGCGATATTCCCACACCAGTTCTGCAATATAGTTTTTTTCGTCAAGCCGATATTCTACAGCTCTTGAATATGGGGTTGGGTGTTGGTTCCCATTGTCGTAAAGTGTTAAATTTCCATTTGGTTGCCGGCGAGCATCATGTTGGTATGAAAAATAAGTTGGTGCATTTTCTTGATGCTCGTTGATGAAGGTAAACATGTTTTTCTTTCCACAAAGCCTCCAAATTACTTCGCCGGTTTCCCTACTGATTTTAGTAATCTCAGATAAGTGTCGCGACGAAATGAGAAGATTTCCGTCGTAATCCAATTCCACGGAATTGATGTGGACTGGGTCTACAGCTATTCCAGTTAATGGAGCGTAAGAGTCTGTTATCGGGATATGGTCCCAACTACGCCACTGGAAAACAACATTTTTATCGGCATCTAACTCTTGTATAATACTTCCTAATACGATTGCGTTTGGATTTCCATTTTCGACTACCTGACTCATATCAATTGGCTGTGGGTCGTATGAAATTAGTAGGTAATGACCGTTTGGCAAAATCTTGAAATCATGAAAATCGGCAATGTATCCACCTTTGCATTGTATTGTATCTACGACTTCAAGGTTCTCGTTCATAACTTCCATATAAGCCTCTGCCCAGCCCCATCCTTGTGGTAAATGAGATGTAATTATCCGTGCATTTGTAATTAATCCACTTGGTTGCATTTTGAAATCGAAGCC
>JBKBVP010000294.1:0-2569 GCA_046289495.1 Candidatus Kapaibacteriota bacterium
ACGGACATTGCCCTAATCTCTTGAATGATGACTTAAGGAAATATATTAGTTTTGGAATAACAACAGACCATGAATGTACAAGCCGTAGCGAAGCTGAAGAAAAAATACAAAATGGGATGAAAATTTTGATTCGCGAGGGTTCTGCTGCTAAAAACTTCGACGAATTAATCCCTTTAATTAAAAAATATCCAGACCAGGTAATGTTTTGTACGGACGATATACATCCTAACGACCTTTTAAACGGACATATTAATTTACTTGTAAAAAGAGCAAATGACTATGGTTTTAATTTATTTAAAATTCTTAGAGCCGTGACACTTAATCCAGTTTTGCACTACAAGCTTCCAGTGGGACTTTTAAGGGTTGGCGACGACGCCGACTTCATTGTTATAAAGGACTTAAAAGATTTTGAAGTTATCCAAACATACATTAAAGGTCAACTTGCCTACGATGAGGGAAAAACTTTAATTGAAACAAATGAATCAGTAAAAATTAATAATTTCAATTGTTCTTTCAAAAGGCCAAGTGACTTTGAAGTACAAGCTAATGGAAAATCCAAAATCAGAGTAATTGAAGCCATCGACGGAGAACTTTTAACAAATGAATATATCGCAGAAGTTAGAATCTTCGAGGGATTGGCGATTCCAGACATTGAAAAGGATATTCTCAAAATTGCTGTTGTCAACAGGTATTTGGATACTAAACCTTCTGTTGGTTTTATAAAAAATTTTGGTTTGAAAAACGGGGCACTTGCTACAAGCATTGCACACGACTCGCATAATATTATTGTTATCGGCACAACCGATGAATTCATTTCCAGAGCAGTAAACCTGATAATCCAAAACAAAGGAGGTATTGCATATGTCGATAATACCGAGGAATGGACCTTGCCCCTCCCAATAGCTGGATTAATGACAAATGATTCGATTGAAAATGTCTCTTACAAATACCAGACGATAGAAGAGAAGGTCAAACTCAATGGTACAACTTTAAAATCACCTTTGATGACTCTCTCATTCATGTCATTGCTCGTTATTCCTCATTTGAAGATTGGCGACAAGGGTTTGTTCAATGTTGATAAATTTGAATTTGTTGATATTTTTGTTGACTAAATTAAATTCATTATGAAAAAGTTAACATTACTTTTTGTACTCTTGACAAATTTCTTTGCCTTTTCAAAATATAGTCTTGTCGAAATTCACTTATTAGACATAACCGATTACAAAAGATTTGAAAATTTGAATTTAGATTTAGAGTCTGTTGTTTTCGATAAAAACCGTCTTATAGTTATAGTCAACGATTTTGAAAGAGAGGAACTTCGAAATAACGATTTGATGTTTAGCGTTTTAATCGACGATTACGAGGAATACCTTGCCAATCAAATATTACAAAGAGAGAACAAGATCGCGGGCGGATTTCCTCATGGATTTGAGCTTGGCTCGATGGGTGGGTTTTATACTTACGAGGAAATTTTTATTCAGATCAATAAACTAACAACTAATAATACTTTCTTTGTTGAAAGCGACACAATAGGTTATTCTTGGGAGAATAAACCATTGATTGCTTATTGCTTTGGAAGCAAAGACACCACTAAACCAGAACTACTCATCACTGCTTTGCATCACTCACGAGAGCCAGCCACAATAACTTCATTGCTTTTCTTCTTAAAAACTTTTCTCGAAAAAGCTAAAAACGAAGACCCAGAGGCTCTGTACCTACTGAATAATCGAAGAATTTGGGTTATTCCAGTGCTTAACCCAGATGGATATTTGTACAATCAAATTAGATATCCCAAAGGGGGAGGACTTTGGAGAAAAAATCGCAGACCAATCAACCAATCGGACACAGGTGTAGACTTAAATCGCAATTATGGACCTTATGAATTTTGGAATGCCAACAATAATGGTTCATCTACTAACCCAAAAAATGAAACATACCGAGGTCCTGCACCATTTTCAGAGCCGGAGTTAAAAGCTTTGAGAAATTTCTGCTTCCGAAGAAATTTTCTGCTCGCAGTCAATTTGCACACTTACGGAGGTATGCTTATCTACCCATACAGTGCATTATCGACTGAAACACCCGACTCCTCTTGGTACCGTAGTTATGGTATGTATGTCCAGCAATTAAATAGCTACTATTTTGGTACAGACCGCCAAACTGTTGGTTATCCAACAAGAGGCTCCTCCGACGATTGGTTTTACACACCTGATTCGACAAAGGGCAAAGTATTCGCTTTTTCGCCCGAGTTGAGTTATCAGTTCGATGGTTTCTGGCCTGATGCAAGTAGAATACTTAAAATTGCTACAGAAAACTATAAATTGTTTTTAGAATTTATTTGGTCTGTGGAAGAAAACATTAAGATTGTTGATCATTTGTACAACTTCGATACAACAAAAAAAATTGGCTACCTACATTTAACATTCCAAAATTTAGGCATATCGTCCACAAATGAAAAGATAACTGTCCGTGTCTTCTCAATAGATAATTCCTATAAGTTCGATTCAGTATTTCAAATTGAGAACCTTCTAACATCTGAAAAAATCACAAAAATTTTGCCTCTTCCATTACC
>JBKBVP010000295.1:0-2520 GCA_046289495.1 Candidatus Kapaibacteriota bacterium
TGCATACTAAAACAACTCTTTATAAAATTACAAAGTTATAAAAACCCAGCCTCATAGCAAAGTTTAAGAATTCACATACAACTACACAGTCAATTATATTGTTTAGCCTCGAGTGAATTTCTTAATAATTTCCATTCTGAGTCAATCTGCAACATAATTAAGTCTACAGGGTGTTAGACTGCAGACACATTGCTTTAATATTATGAAATCACAAGTAAAAGGGTTTAATTTTGATAGGTAGTTCTTCAGAAATTAACGAATGGATTGTACTCGTTGTCTTCTTGATAATATTTAAAATCATCAATTTCGATAAAATCACCCCATTTTGTATGAAAATACACATAGTTTCGAAAATCCAAGCTATTTGGGTCACTAAATTTCAAAGCGAAATAATCCAACCCCTTTAGTTTTTTTGTCATAGATTCTAAATGTATTGCAGTGATTTTGGCATTATACCACACCTTGTACCCGGCTTTGCGTGCAGCAATGCAAAGGTCTATATCCTCGTGTCCAAATTGATAAGTCTCATCAAAACCACCAACGCTTCAAACAATTCTCGCCTTATTGCCAAGAATGCGCCTGTTACAGCTTGAACCTCTCGACTTTTAGAAACGCAAGCTGCATTTCCAGGCTTGCATAAATAAATGTGATAATGAAATTTTAATCCATTACGGAGTCTTCGATAAACAATCCCGGCATGTTGAATGGAACCATTAGGATACAAGAGTTTTGCTCCTTGTATACCTATTTCTGGATGTTTATCAAAAGTTTGGATGAGCTCCTCGCTCCAATTGTCAAATAAAAAAACATCATTGTTTAAAAATACAAAATATTTACCGCGGGCAATTCGTGCCCCTTGATTGTTTGCTTCTGAATAACTTCTCTCAGACTTATTATAAATTGTACGAACTAAACTTAAGGTTTCTAATTTCTTTAGGTTACTGATTGTAGCATCCGTGGAATTATTATCAACAATTATGATCTCATAATTCAGGGTTTTCATACTTTGAAAAATATGCTTTAAGCATTGAAAAGTGATTTCCCATCTATTATGGGTTGGGATAATTATCGATGTTAAAGGTGTCGTGCTATTCAATTCTTTTATTTTCTTTTGCAGTTCGCTTTTCAATACTTCATATTCGGATAAGATGTTTAATTTTAAAAGTAAAGTAATTAGTTGATCCAAAGCCACAATATCGTTTGGATTTTTTACGAGTGCCGCGCGCGCCCACTGTTCAAAAAGTTCTAATTCGCCCTTTTCTTTGTCTATATATTTTTCAAGAATTTTTCCCCATTTTTTGTTAAGCAGTTGAAAATTTTGCTGATCGTGTTCAAATCTACCAGGTGATGTAGATTCAAAGCGATATATTACCGAGTTTGCACAATAACGTATTCTGTATCCTGCCTCTCTTGCCCTAATGCAAAAGTCCACATCTTCGAAGCTATTGACATATTCATCGTCTAATAAGCCAATTTGTTCGAAAACTTCTTTTTTTATTAAAACACATGCAAAAGTGACACAGTTGTAATCTTTAGATATAAAAGCTTCGGGAGTATATTTTAGGTCGCGAAGCTTTGCATAATGATACGCGTGGTAATCTACTAGTTTTACAAATTTTACACCGATATGCTGAATTAATGTTGAATTTGGATAAAGAAGTCGAGAGCCGACTATTCCTATATCATCAGAGCTTTCTGCCTCCTGAATTAAGTTCGTAAGCCATCCTTCTGTGACAAATGTGTCGTTATTGAGCAAGACAATGTATTTTGAATGTGATGCAGAAATACCTTGATTGCAAGCTCTTGCAAAGCCTAGATTTTGAGAGTTTGTAATTACATACATGTTTTTGTAATTCTGGGCAATCTGGGCAAGATATTCTTTCGTTCCGTCGGTAGAGGCATTATCAACAATTATTAACTGAAGTTCCTTGAACTCTGGGGTATTCTCTAAAATGGATTGAATGCATTGCTTTGTGAGTTCAACTTTGTTGAACACTGGGATAATGATAGAAGCAATGAATTCCTCTGCGCCCTTTTTCGAGCGTGCTTCATCATTAAGTACAAGTGAGTTTGTGTAAATTTTGCTAAGTTCTTTTTTTTTCAGTTCCAATTCTATGTTTTGTTTCAATGTAAAAGCTTGAGAATTGTTTGGAAATTTCGTGCATTCTTGGTTTATTGAATTCAATGCTTCGTTGTACCTACCAAGTTGCATTTCAGAGAAAGCTTTAATTAAGTAAAGATTAGGAATGGAAACTCCAAGTTTACTGGAAAGATTTATTGACTCTATAATCAAAGGCAAAGCTAAGTTGAATTCTTTTCTCTGGAAATACTTTAAGGCCTCGTCAATAGTGGATTCAAACTTTGATTTTTCGGATTGCGATAGATTCTTGTCGTATTCAAATTTGAAATCCATTTCAAATGTCTTAGTAAAATTATATTAATAATTTAAAAAATTTTTTTCAACTTTTGTTCCAAAAGTACATCAGATTAATTCCACTATGTATTTTGGGATTTATCTTG
>JBKBVP010000296.1:0-2515 GCA_046289495.1 Candidatus Kapaibacteriota bacterium
TGATATTGAGTTTGAACGCCAGAAGAAATTTCTTCGAGGATAAATACAATTGAAAACGGCTTGTTGCTGTTTATATATTTAATTTTCTCTCCAAGGTTTTGCCCGACAGCATCGATTTCAAAGAAAATGTTTCCACCATTAATATTGATGGGCTGAACCGCACGGAATTTAAAACTATTAGTTCCGTACATTTTTAGTCCATTTTTTGAAAAAATTCCCTTAGCTAAGAAGACAGGTTTGTTGTTTTCAAAGCCAAAGGGGGCAAACTTTTGAAGAAATTGAAAAAATTTAGGGGATAACTCCGAGAGATTAATTTCTGCATCAATAATTAATTCGGGGGAAAGCATTTCTTTGGTAATATGCCTGTGAGCAAAGGCATCAAAGCACTCAATAAACTCTTCGAGCTTGTCTAATTCAAGGGAAAGTCCAGCAGCGTGTTTGTGCCCACCAAATTCTACAAGTAAATGTGCACATTCTTTAAGAGCCGAGTGAATGTCGAAATTCAGAATGCTTCTAGCAGAGCCTTTTGCAAGGTTATACATAGTTGTCAACAAAATAGTTGGTAGATGATATTTATCTACCAACCTTGAAGCAACTATACCAATGACACCTGCATGCCAATCATCTTTGTGAAGAATCAAGCATCGTCTTTCTTTTTCAGCTAAAAATTTTTCCGCCAAAGGGACAGCTTCGTCGAAGGTTTTTTCATCGTAGAAACGACGCAGACGGTTGTCTTGTTCCAGTTGCTGTGCCATTTGAAATGCAGCAATTTCGTCATTTTGAATCATCATTTCAACGGAACGTGAAGCGCTTCCAAGGCGACCAGCTGCATTGATTAATGGGGCAAGTGAGTAAATGATGTTAAATGTGGTCAAGTTTCCGGGCTTTAGGTTTGTACAATACATTAAGCCTTTGATTCCAGGTCGAGGCTTTTCATTTAGGAGCTTCAAACCGAAGTAAGATAAAATTCTGTTCTCGTCTATCAAGGGAACCATATCTGCTGCAGATGCAATTGCTACGTAATCGAGATATTTGAATGCATTTTCCTCTTGATTTAATGTTTTGGAAATTGCCTGAATAAGTTTAAACACAACACCACAAGCTGCAAGGTGTTTGAAAGGATAGTTGCTATCCGGAAGTAAAGGGTCCAAAATAGCAAAAGCGTTTGGCAATTCTGGGCCGGGTTCGTGGTGGTCGCAGATTATTGTATCGATTCCAATCTCTTTGGCATAATTTATTGCATCGACACTTGTAATTCCAACATCAACAGTTATAATCAAGCTTACTCCTAATTCCTTCATTTGTCGAACAGTCTGCGGAACAATTCCGTATCCTTCTTGGAATCTATCTGGAATGTGATAGATTAGGCTTGCATCCAATGTTCTGAGAAATTCAATCAACATAGAAGTACTTGTTGTTCCATCAACATCATAATCACCGTGAATGCAGATGAGTTCTTTCTTTTTTATTGCATCGAGGATTCGGAATACGGCTTTATCCATATCCTTCAACAAAAATGGGTCGTAGAGATTGTCCAATGATGGATAGAAATAGTCTTGAACTTTTTTTGGATTGTCCAAACCTCTAGCTACAAGGACCTTAGCAAGACCACGAGGTATTTTGAAAGCCTCTGCTATGACTTTAACTACGGACTCTTGAGGTTTGCCTCGGAGTTTCCAAATATAATCTGACATAATAAATTCCCTTTTCTCATAACTGATACAAAATTACGATTAATTTTGCAAATAGACAAATAAAATGTTTAATTTATTTATCACTGTGAATTTTTTTTGACACATTTTTTATTTTGCCAATTGTTTTTAACAAAAAAATAAAAAAAATATGCATTATGAAGGGAATTTTGGCGAAGAATTTGAATGGTTACCGAACGAGATTCGTAGGCAAAAACGAAGAGTATTTGTAAAAAAACACAAACAAAGCTCCAGAGAGATTTACAATGGTATAGTAGTTACCACAAAAGGTCGTTATTATTTCGTCCAAAAGAATGATAGCAAAAAAGAAATTTTTAAGTGCGTTATTTCTGGTTCTGTTGAAGTTAAACATTCACACAATGTTTTAGTCACTGTTGGAGATAGGTGTGATTTCTTGCCTCCAGAATCAAAAGATGATACCGAGGGTCTTGGTAGATTAATACGTGTTGCAGAAAGAAAAACTTTTTTAATTAGAAAGTCTGTTATTTCGAGCCAAGAAGATGTAATTGCTTCGAATATGGATCAAGTATTGATTATCTTAGCAGTGGACAATCCAAAATACAACCTGCGGTTGCTGGACAAAATCCTTGTTGCGTGTGAGTACGGTGGGGTTACACCAATTATTTGTGTCAATAAAATTGACTTGTATTTTGATGAAAATGTAAAAGAAAATTTAAATGTATATATGAAACTCGGATATAAAGTTGTTTTCATTAGTGCAAAACTATCTTTAGGATTGGAACAAATAATTAACGAAATTCAACATAAAGAAACCTTATTAATAGGTGTTTCTGGAGTAGGGA
>JBKBVP010000297.1:0-2515 GCA_046289495.1 Candidatus Kapaibacteriota bacterium
GAATGCTTTGTTTTGGAACCTAAGTAAAAGGGGTATAAGCTTCGATTGGAAAAAATTATAATAGATATGAAGGAATTAATGTTTGCTATTATTTTTAAAAGGGGTGGGTTTATGAGCAAATTTTTTTTCATAGTTCTTGTAAGCATACTTAACTTTTTCTGTGCTTTCTCTTCAAGCGATGATATCCTTATAATTAAATTCAAGAACTCTTATGCTGAGAAAATCTTGTTAACAGACATCTTGAAAATTACGTTTGAGGAAGCAACTGTGGTAGAAGAGAAAAGTGCAGATACAACCTCGCTGACAGCAAAAGGAAATTATCCTAATCCTTTCTCAGAGAAAACTAAAATTGAGTTTGAGATTCCAAGACCAGGAAACGTACAAATAATCATTTACAACAATAACGGTCAGCAAGTTCAAGTCATTAATTGTGATAATTGCTCTGCGGGTAAAAACAGTTTGGAATGGAACGGTCTCGATAAAGACGGTAAACCGGTTCCAGCAAATGTATACTTTTATGAAGTTCACTTTGGCAAAGATATACAATCTAAAAAGATGATTTTAAGTAAGTAGGAGGTTGATAAAATGAAAAAGTTTGTATTTTTTTATCGTTTTTTTTACTGACATTTTCACAAATTGTCCTTGGTTCTAAGTATGTAAAATTTTATCTAAAAGACGGAACATTTAAAAAATATCCCATAGATGAAATACAAAACATTTACCTTTTAAACAAATCAGAAAATTACGTTCTAAAAGTTTACTACAACAAAAAGTATATTGATTATTTGCCGACTAAATCAATAGACAGTATTCAGTTCAAGTTAGATACAATAAATAATAAAGTTTTGAACATCTCGGTTTTTGGTATATCCAGGAATATAGAACTTTCTAAAATTGATAGTATAATTATTTCAAACTTAGGATTCAAAATTGCTGATGATGTTGTTACCATCGATCCCCTTAATAGTTCTGACATAACTCGTTTAGACTCTACTACCATAGTTTTTAAGAGGTCATCGAAGATTGGTTCGATTATCAAAAAAGGCGACATTATTGTAAGTGGGCCGGTAAAGATTGCACCCAACGGCTTTTTAAGAAAAGTGCTGTTAACAAGTATAGAAGGTGATAATCTTATCGTCAGAACTGGGAAAGTTAAACTTACGAATGTTATTGAAAATGGAATTATATCCTTTAAAAGAAAATTTACCCCTGCTGATACTGGAAAAGCTTTAATTAAATTGACTGATGTTGAGAGTTTAACTAATGAAGGATTTACCATAGGATTCAGAGATTTGGTTATTTACGACAAAGATGGAAAGGAAGAAACAAAGTATGATCAAATAAAAGCAGATGGAAAGTGTACATTTCATCCTGAAATAGGGTTTAATCTTGTAATTGAAAATTGGGAGGTAAAACAATGTTTGGTTTTGTTTATCCTTAGGAATACTTTGGAACTTAATGCTCATTCCTCCTTCAATCAAGGAATAGAAATAAAAAAATCTTTGAACGAAATGCTTGGTATTCCTCCTCTCAGACTTCCACCCGTAGCGATAAATGTCGGACCTATTCCAGTGGTAATAACTTCAAATATTGATGTACAGGTTGGAATAAATGTCGACATTGGAGCCCAAGTAGAATCTGGTATATCTAATAGTTTAGTTGCAACTTGCGGGTTTGAATACAATCATGGGATTTGGCGAGAAATTTCACAGTACACTCATGATTTTGTTTTTAATCCACCCACTTTAAGTCTTGGTGGTAGTATGAAGCCTTTTGTAGGACCCCAATTAAATGTTAGTTTTTATGATCTTCAAAAAGCATTTAATCTCTACAGTAATATACTTATTTTTTCTGAACTTTATGTTGATTTGTTCAATAAACCGCTTTGGGTACTTTCAGCAGGTATCGAAGGAAATGCTGGTGTGGAATCGGAGTGGTTCGGATGGGATAAAGAATTCCCTTTGATAATTGAAGCAAGAAAAATATTGGCTCAAGCTAATGACTTGATTTCTTCCGTCACACCTAACGAAGGTAAAGTTGGTGATATAATTTCAATAAAAGGAAGAGGCTTCGGGAATGTTAAAGGGGGAAGTAATGTGAAGTTTAAATTTGGAAAGTCATTACTACCAATTGATGCTTATGAAGCAACCGTTTATCCGAAGTGGTCCGACGATGAAATACAAGCTAAAATACCTTATGGGGTACCTTCCGGAAATGTAAAATTATTAGTTAACGTTGGTGGTTTTTTAAGCAATATGGCTAATTTCAAAATAATTGAAACGCCCATTCCATATATATTTAGCATAGAGCCCTCCTCTGCAAAAATTGGTGATACAGTTACTATTACCGGTTCCAATTTCGGTACTACTCAAGGTACAGGTATTGTATCTTTTAATGGGGCTAATGCAATAAATTATATAAGTTGGAGCGATGTTGAAATAAAGGTTGTGGTTCCCGAGGCTGCTACCACAGGTAACGTTTATGTAACTGTTGATGGTATAAAAAGCAATGAATA
>JBKBVP010000298.1:0-2504 GCA_046289495.1 Candidatus Kapaibacteriota bacterium
TTTTTATGTTAGTTAAGCCAAATGTTATGGCAAGCACTTTTGGTGGCTTTCCGTATTTTTTTTGGTATTCTAATGCCTTTAGTCGTAAGTTTTCAAATTCACCTGCTTCACGAAATTTGGGCAATGGTTCAATTTTCAAAAAGTTTTTTTCATCGTAGGAGATAGGGGAGAACGATAAAATTGAATGACCAGATTTAGCAATTTGAATCAAATCATTTAAATCTCGTTTTTTAAAATCTATTCTTTGCAAGGAGTTTATTTCTTTTAAACATTCGTTGTATTGATGTGATTTTTGCTCATTACTTTCAAGTGTTTCTTGTGGGTTTGGAAATCGGTTAACACCAATTAGAACGATGTCTCTCGTGGATAGCTTTTGCAATCTATTACTTTTTGCTTTGCCTATGTCTTCCTGTATATTACCATTTAGCAAATTCTCGTAAAAGCCACCTCGAGTTTCGACATCTTTAAATATTTCAAAGCTCTTGTGCGCAATTTCAAATGTGAGTGTTTCTAAGAACCAAGAGCCACCAGCAGGGTCTATAACTTCGCGCAAATTGTGTTCCTCCATTAAAACTAATTGAGTATTTCGAGAATTTCTCATTGAAAACTCACTGGGCTCGGACACGATAAAATCATAAGGAGCAACTTCGATGTAGTCCGCCATACCAATAATTGCGGAGAAGGTTTCTGCGGTATTGCGTAGCATATTGACGTAAATATCCAATTTACTTTTATTCCTTTCAGAGGTGATAGCATAGATTGGTACACCTAAGCCGCTATCTGAAATATTAAATTGCTCGATGATAAAAGGCCAAAGCAACCTAAGAGCGCGAATTTTACCAACATTGAAAAAGATATTACTTCCAAGTGCAATTTTAAATAGAATTTTTTGGGAGAGTTCATTAATATCGATACCGAGCTGGGACAAGCCTTTGAGAATTTCTACTGCTTTGCCGATGATAAAACTTAATTCTTGTGTAGCAGTAGCTCCACATTCGTGAAAAAATGTTCCATCTATAACGATGGTCTTAAAGTTTGGCAAATAGGAATTGCACAAGTGTAAGCATTCCGAGTATAAATTTCTAAAAGAATTTTTCTCTAAGAGCCTACCGTTGCTTAAATTTGCTCTGTAAAAATCGTATTGAATGGAACCGAGAATTCTTTGACCAGAGATTTGGTTTTTATCGAGGAAGGCAATAAACAAAGATAATAATTCAGTGGGGAAGGTCGTTTTGAAATGCAGGCCGATGTTTGCTATTTCCACATCTTCGAACAAAGTTTGTAAATCTTCAGTATCATTGACTATAACACCAATTAAGTTATCTTTGGTGAAGTCGTATGTTTCAATAAGGAATTCACTAATCCCATTTTGAATTTCGTTTTTTATTAATTCATTTGCTTTTTTTGCATTTGCGACATCGATTCTTTGAACAACGTTCCAAGGCAAACTCCGATATCCGCTAGGTTTGTTGGACCTGAGATAATATTTAAAGCCAGGGTATTCATTTTTAAATTCCTGAGATAAGTCTTGCCGAGTGTAAAGTGGACGAATTGTGATATTCTCGTCAGAGAGATATGATAGAGATTCGAGTGGTTGTCCTTTGAGAAGTCTTTCAGCTTCTTTTTGCCAAGCTTCTATATCTGCCTTACCAAATTCTGCAAAAAGATTCATAATTAGTCTAAAATTTTACAAATAACAAATTTAATCAACTTTTAATAGTATTTAACTAATCAACAATTTATTTGGATTTATCTTAATTTGGCACCTCCACAACATAATCTTGCTCCGGCGAAGTTTTTAAGTATCAAGATAGAAATTCAATAGAATAGTTACAAAAAATCTTTAATTTGCATTTTTGAAATATGGTATTAATATGAAAAAAATTGGAATCTTCTGTGGTGCCGATGCTTTGTTTCCGTATTCAATAATTGAGTACATAAATTCCAAAACCAAGAACGTCCAAGCTGAACTTGTTAAAATAGGTACGTTCAGGATTGTGGATAATCTAAAATATGATTTAATTTTCGATAGAGTAAGCCACAGCGTTCCAATGTATCATGCTATTTTAAAAGCTGTAACAACCACAGGCACTATTGTTGTAAATAATCCTTTTATCAAATGTCTCGAAGATTACTTTTTTCAGCTTTACCTTGCTAAACAGATGGGATTTAATGTGCCAGAAACCGTCATATTACCTACAAAAGACCATCCGATTGGAACAACCTCTGATACATTTAAAAATCTTATTTATCCACTCGATTGGGCTAGTTTATTTGATTATATTGGTTTTCCATTGTATCTGCGTGTGAATCTGTTAGGTAGCGAGCATTTCACATATAAAGTGTACAACCCAAGTGAATTCTTCTCTGCTTATGATGCATCTGGGAGTAGGCAAATGGTTGTCCAAAAATTTTATGATTTTAGTAATTACTACAGAGTTTTTGTAATTGGTAAGAAATTTGTAAAGATTTTTCATTACGACATCAATAAACCTCTCGTCTCG
>JBKBVP010000299.1:0-2481 GCA_046289495.1 Candidatus Kapaibacteriota bacterium
TGGTTAATTGTATTTCGCCAGTTCCATCGGGCTTGCTGATGTAAACTTCGGTTTCGCCACTTTTGTCACTAATGTAGGCAATCCACTTTCCATCGGGGCTCCATACGGGGGCTCTGTCGTGAATACTGGGTGTTTTGGTAATATTTCTTATTAACCCTTTCTCTGCAGGCACGACGAAAACTTCTCCTCGTGCCGAGAACAATCCTTTGCTTCCATCGGGAGAGATATCAAATGAGTGAATTTGCTCTTGGACATTCTTGAACTTAGGTCTTATGTCGGGGAAATCCTCATTAATTTCAATTTTAACCTTTTGATAGTTATCCGTTCGGGGATCGAGCGAATAGATATAACCACCATTTTCGAAGGTTATGTAATCAGTTCCAACTGAAGGGAATTTTACATCGTACTTATCAAAATTGGTTATTTTTTTTGTCTGCTTCGAGTCCATATCGTAACAGAAAATGTTCATTGTATGGTCTCGGTCCGAGAGGAAGTAAATCTTATTGCCATACCACATTGGGATGATATCTTGAGCAGGATTGTTGGTTATATTGATGGTTTTCTTTGTTTCAAAATCGTAAATCCAAATATCATCTGCTTGACCACCACGATATCTTTTCCAAGTACGGAATTCACGGAAAACACGATTGAAAGCTAACTTTTTGCCATCTGGTGAAAGCGAAGCAAAACCAGCCCGAGGTAGAGGAAGCTCCTCCGGCAAGCCACCATCAAGAGAAACGTAGAAGAGTTTTCCACTCCAAGAATGCCACCAATTCGAACGAGACCTATAAAGAATTTTCTTTCCATCTGATGTCCAACCCATTACAATTTTGTCTGGTCCCATTCTTTCTGGCACATTAGGTAAATCCATAGAGTAAGTAAGACGCCGTGGTTCTCCACCATCAGATGGTACGACGTAGACCTCGCGATTGCCATCGTATTCAGCAGAAAAAGCTATCATTTTACCATCTGGGGAAAACCGTGGAAACAATTCTAAGCCTTTGGAATAAGTAAGCCTACGAGCAATGCCGCCATTTTTATCGACAATGAAAATATCCCCAGCATAAACAAATGCAATCTTGTTTTTAAAAGCATTTGGAAAACGCAGTAGGCGGGCTTCCTCGCTAAGTGTTAAACTTTGTGTAAAAACGAGTAGAATGAATAGGACAATGAGATTTCGAAACATATCTACACCTTTTAGAATTTAAAACATAATTGCAACATTTGGCAACAATTTCTTTATTCGGTCGAGTTCGTCATCCGAAAATTTATTTTTTCGGAGCTGTAGTTGCCGAAGGTTGACAAGTCGCCGAATATCATCTGGAATAGTCGTCAAAAGATTTTGATTAGCAGAAAGATAGGCAAGATTTCCAAGTGAAAAAATTTCTTTCGGAAGTTGTTCAAATTGATTAAAATTTAAGTTTAAGAATGTAAGATTCTTAAGATTACTAAATTCGCTTGGAAGCGATTTCAGTTGATTATTCGACAAATCAAGCTGTTTTAAATTAACAAGACTGCACAAGTCTTTTGGCAAATCTTTGAGTTCGCATGCAGAAAGTTTAAGATTTTCCAAATTTTCCAAATTACCAATACCTTTCAGTATGATGTTTTTGTTATTGCTGACGTTTAAAACCTTTAGTGTTTTGAGTTGGTAGATTTCAACTGGAAACTTATCAGATTGATTAGCCGATAGAGAAAGGTTTGCAAGTGCTTTAAAACCATCTTGATTTGCGGGAAATGATGAAAGGTAATTATTACTTAAGTCTAAATTCACAAGAGCTTTCAAAGATGACATTTGCGGGTGGATATATGAAATTCTATTATTGTTTGCTTTGAGAAAATTTAAAAATTCAAGGCTTGCTATTTCTTTGCCGATCGTGTCTATTGAATTGTTTGATACAAAGAGCCGACGTAGTGAAGTAAAATTATCTAAGCTGGGACCGAGCTTGGTTAGCTTGTTATTGGACAAGCTCAAAGTATGAAGTTTTGGTATATTTTGCAATTCTGGAAAACTTTCTAAAAGATTGTTGCTTAAATCCAAGTTTTCAATTTCCGGTAGATTGATGTTTTTAAACTTTGTCAACTTGTTCTTAGACAAATCCAAATTCTTGAGCTTTGCTAATGTAATCGGCTTGCTTGGATAGTTTGAAATTTGGTTGGAGGACAAGTCTAAATTTTCAAGATTGGGAAGGTCTTTGAGAATTTCTGGAAAGGTATTTAATTGGTTCTTTGATAACTTGAGAACCCTTAAATTAGGCAACAATGCCAATTCCTTTGGTAAACTGGAAATCTGATTGTTTGATAAATCCAATATTTCAAGTTTTTGAAACTTAGAGATCTCGGTTGGTATATCTTTTAAACCTTTGCCGACAAGTACTAAGTTCTTCAATTCGCTTGCTTGCTGTAGAGCTTCTTTAAAAGTTTCAAAGCTTTTGTACTGTATTGGAGGCAAATGACGCCTATGGACCGTATCTTTTTGTT
>JBKBVP010000027.1:0-9772 GCA_046289495.1 Candidatus Kapaibacteriota bacterium
AAGAAACACTCACTTTAACGTTCATTGTAGTATTGTTGTTGTCAGTATTTATTGTATATTTGTTCTTGTCTTTGAAATTAGAAATCAAAGTAAATAATAATGGAATTTACTTCAGATTTTACCCATTCCACAAAAGGTTTCGACTTATACCATTCACTGATATCAAAAGTTTTAGAATAAGAAGATTTAGACCAATACTTGAATACGGTGGTTGGGGTATAAGATATAGCATCAAAAGAAATGGAATTGGATATACAATCTCTGGCAAATACGGCTTGCAATTGGAATTACATTCAAACAAAAGGCTTTTAATTGGAGTAAAATATCCAGAAGCAATGTTGAATGCCATGAATTCGTTTATTCCAGAAAAACATATTGTAAACCAACATGAGTGAAACGTATGAAAAAATTATCGTGTCTTTTTGTTATAATTCTTACTTTTGCCTGTTTCTACAGCACGCATGCAATTAGCCATCTCGAAATCCTTCAAGCTTTAAAAACGGAACTGAAGCGCTCCATGGATAGTCTTTACATCGAAAACCTTCCGAAGCCTTATTTCATAGAGTATTCTTTAAAAGTGTCCGACGTTTACCGAGCAACCTCATTCCTAGGCTATATAGTGGACTCGAACAGTACCAAAAAAGCAACAATAAACGTCAAACTAAGAGTCGGAGATTATAAACTTGACAACACAAACTATCTTGATTTTTCATTTAGTTTCATTTTCGGTGGATTAGAAGAGAGTTCTCCGACACGCTCTGTACCAATTGATTTTGATTATTATTCTCTTCGAAGAGAACTTTGGCTTGCAACTGATTTTGCTTATAAAAGTGCTGCAAAAACATATTCAAAAAAAATTGCTACGTTAAAGAATAGAATTATAAAAGATACAATACCAGATTTCGCTTATGCAAAACCATTTAAATCTATCGATACTGGATTTACTCTCCCAATAATTGATTTATCTAAAATTTGCTTAATGTTAAAAAATCTATCAAATATATACAGAGACTATCCTCTGATTAATAATTCCTCTGTTTCATTTGAATATATACAAGACATAGTTTACTACGTCAACAGCGAGGGAAGCGAATATATTAAGCCTACCTTATTCACTGGTTTCGAAACAGCTGGCTCGCTACAAGCACCGGATGGTATGCCTTTGAATAATTTTTACTCCGTTTACTCCACAACACCAAATAAATTACCATCTTATGATTCATTACAAAAAGCAATTAATTTAATTTGCAAAAACTTGACAGCACTTTACAACTCTAAAACCTTAGAAGATTCGTATTCTGGTCCAATTCTATTCACTGAACAAGCAGCATGTGAAATCTTTGCACAAGTTTTTCTCCCCAATCTTGTTGCTCAACGCCCACTACTAAGTGAACAAGGTACACAACAGCTCTCCCGTTTTAATTCGTTTCAAACCAAAATCGGCGGTCGAGTATTACCGGATTTTATGTCTGTCTATTCTGTTCCTTTGAAAAGCGAGTCCAAGAATATAGAGCTTGTAGGTCATTTCAAGGTAGATGATGAAGGAACCCCAGCAGAGAACATAACACTTGTAGAAAACGGTTACTTAAAAACACTACTTTCCAATCGTACCCCTACCAAAAGAATCCTAAAATCAAATGGTAACGACCGTAATGGTTCTCCTATGTTCAGCAACATAGAAATTGTATCGAACAATAAATATAGTAAACCGTATAGAGAATTAAAACAAAAACTTATCCAGCTTTGCCAACAAAGAGAATTACCTTATGGTATCATTGTAAAAAAAGTTATGAACCAGAACATTTACGTTACTGTTTTTCCTCTGATTTCCCCAATAGAATTTAAATTCTCCGGTGATCAAAATGTCATAACTGTGGTTGAAGCTTACAAAGTATACCCAGATGGACGTGAAGAACTAATTCGAGGGGCAGAACTTAAAGGAATTACACCGCAATCATTTAAGGACATAATACTTGTAGGGAACAAAACGTACTTACTGAACTTACTTGCACCCGTAGTCTCTTCTTCTTTTTCATCTGGTGGATATGTTGGCACTTCGATTTTAGCACCAGATTTACTTTTCGAAGATGCAGAAATTCGTCCAATGGATTTCGACTTTCCAAAGCCACCGTACCTTGATAATCCTTTAATATTGAATGATTAAAATTTTGTGATGATATGAATTCAAAATCAGAAGACTTGGGGGCTAAGACAGTTTCTCTTCTGTACAGACATCGTTTACTAATACTTGCTTTTGTGTTAATTGTAACTACAGCATCAATTGTTATATCATTGCTCCTTCCAAACGAGTACACTGCAAAAGTAAACGCTGTTCCACCCAAAACAACCACCTCATCTATGGAATCTTTAATCGGCGGCTTAAGCTCGACTCTAAAGGACATAGGACTTTCAAAATTGGGTGGTAAAACCGATGGAGCATATTCTTTCTTAGTCATACTCGACAGCCGGACCGTGAAAGACAGTATAATAAATAAGTACCGGTTCGATACAATTTACAACATACCAAAATCGAAGATGACAAAACTTCGCAAAAAGTTTGAAGAAAATTTGGAAATCACTCTTGAACCAGAAGGCAATTACGTAATTTATTTTACAGATAAAAACCCAACTCGAGCTGCAAACGTGGCAAACGATTATGTTGCCATCTCCAACTTCGTTGCTCAAAAAATCGTCCAAACAGAAGCTGCATACAACCGAGAGTATCTTGAGAAAAGAATTTCAAGCATCGATACGTTAATTACAGTTTATTTAGATTCACTTCAAAAATTCTCACAAAGTAACTTAATCTTCTCGCCCGACGAGCAAGTAAAAGCAATCAGTTCAAGTTACATTGATTTAAAAGCAAACAAAATTTCACAGGAAATTCTCTATGAACTTTATAAGACAAGATATGGAGAAAACGACCCAGTAACTTTTTCTCAAAAGAACATACTCGATAATCTAAGCAGTAAACTTAAGGAATTTGAGGACAAGCCTGGCTTTGTGGGAAATTTCCCTCTTAAATCCCTTACAAAAGTTGGGGGTGAATTCCTTCGACTTTATGCAGAATTAGAAACATTTACAAAAGTAAAATCCTTTTTACTCCCCTATCTCGAAGAAAATCGATTAAACGAACATCGGCAATTGCAATATTTAATTGTTCTCGACAAAGCAATACCACCAGACCAAAAGTCGAAGCCCAAAAGGTCCCTAATTGTTCTTGGTTCTTTCTTCGGCTCCTTTATCTTAATTGTCTTCATCTTAATTATTTATAATAATTTTTTAAACTTGCTTAGAAAATTAAAAGACATAGGCTGAAATGAATGTGGCTTTCGACCAGACACAAAAAAAGGCATTGCTTCTACTTTTAATTGCCTCGTTTGCATTGCTTCCTGTTCTTAAACTCACCATCGAGAAGGGATACGCAATCTATCTCTTGATTTTTGTCATCACTTTACCTATTTTCTATATTTTTTTCAAAAATCCCAAAATTTGGATTTATTCTATAGTTTTGTCTTTCTCGATATTTCTTATCTACAGAGGAGACGACGATAAAGTTGCTCTTCTTGAAATCGCTATCGCAATTCTCATTTATCCCGGTTTACTTTTATATTTTCTAAACAAAATTCTTTTAGATAGAAAGAAGCTAATCCAAAACTTGGGAGATTTATTTCTTATTCTTTTTTTTGTTTTTCTTCCTCTGAATGCAATTATTGCGTATTTGAACGATGTAGATTTATACCGCTGGCTTCGCGAAATTGTTATAATATCTCTAATACTGTTGTATTTTCCTATAAGGGAATACATTAAAACAGAAAAAGACATAGCTATACTTTTATCTTGCGCTCTTATTGCAACAATTTCTTCTATTGCTTATTTAGTTTATCACTACAGGGAAACAACTCTTATAACTGCAAATTACGCTTACGAACTTATTTTTGGATTGGGAGCAAAAATTAAAATTAACCATACCATTTTTACTGGTGCATACTTCGTATCAATCATTCTCTTTGTTACAAGAAAAAACTTGGTCCTAAGAATTATTTTGTTCTTTACATCATTTGCTTCCTTGGTGGCATTGATTATAACCGTAAGCCGAACATTTTGGATAGTTACAATAATAGGTACTACCATCCTTTTTATATACTATGGTTGGAGGGAAAGATTAAAATTCCTTTTTTTTTACTTTGTGATTATTACTGCCACTTTTAGCTTCATCATCTACACCTTTGGAGACAATTACAAAATTGTTACCCGTTTAATTGAACATCGCTTTCTGACAAGTGTTCAAGGGAAAAAAGATAAATCCGTATTGGGAAGACTTGCAGAATACCCTATCGTTATAAAAGGCATACTTGAGAATCCACTCTGGGGAAATGGCTTCGCAAAAAAAATCCGTTTTCGAGACCCAATTTTTGTCCGCACAACCACAAGCCATAATATACACAATGGTTTTACATCATTGTTCTATCGAGTAGGCATTCCAATGGGTTTCCTTTACATAAGTTTTTTTATCTTCTACTTTCTCCGAGCAAGTAAACTCATATTGACAACAAAAGAGAATTACTTCCAACCTTACGTTCTTTCTGGTTTTATAATTCTCATTATTCTTTTTATATCGCAATTTACTAATCAACAGTTTCTATTCAGAGACTTCAATTTCGGTGCATTTCTCTCAATTGCAATGATTGAATATGTTTATCGTAAATATGAAAGTGGGGAATTATCTAATTAGTTATGGACCATATCTTCCTTGGAACAATTATCAGCCTTAAAGGCTTAGATGGTACATTAAAGGTAGATCAAGACGAACCCCTATGCATCAAACCAGGTGCCAAAGTTAAAATCGGATACTCCTTGAAATTCTCACAAGAATTTACAGTTGTTGAGCATAAATTAACCTCATCGAAATATAATTATCTTAGGTTATTAGAGGCAAATAATATCGAAAAAGCAAATAAACTAATTGAAAAAGGAATATTTGTTAGGGATTGCGATGTTTTACAAGACAGCCCAAAGTATAAATTAAACAGTACCACGAATTATAATGTTGTGGACGCACGTACTGGTAAGGTTTTAGGCAAAGCAATCGATATAATTCCCAATCCGGGAAACGATTTGCTCGTGATCTCATCTAAAAACGAAGAATTTTTTATTCCTTTCGTCGATGTTTTTGTAAAGAAAATTGAACATTCTTCTAAAACAATTTATATTGAACAAATAGATGGTTTAATTACTTAAACTACGAACAAAATGGAAAAAATGAGAATAGACATAATCTCGGCAATCCCAGAAATATTCGAATCGTTTTTGAAAACCAGTATGATTAAAATTGCTCAGGAAAAAGGATTAGTTAGGATTTTTGTTCACAATCTACATAAATATTCGATTGACAAATTTGGACACATAGACGATACCCCCTACGGTGGAGGTGCAGGAATGGTTATACAATGCGAGCCAGTTTTTCGTTGCATTGATGAACTTAAAAGCCAAAGACAATACGACGAGATAATTTATCTTACTGCTGACGGTACACTTTATAACCAAGACATTGCAAACGAACTTTCGTTGAAAACAAACTTGATATTCCTCTGCGGGCATTATAAAGGAATTGATCAAAGAGTGAGAGATGTGCTCGTAACAAGAGAACTTTCCATAGGCGATTACATACTTACTGGCGGTGAACTTCCAGCTATGCTTGTCATAGACTCAATCGTTAGGCTGGTTCCTGGTGTTCTTGGGGACCCGCAAGCATTATTTGAAGACTCTTTTCAGGACGGACTTTTGGAACCTCCAATTTATACAAAACCTGCAGATTTTCGTGGGATGAAGGTGCCGGAAATTTTACTTAGCGGTAACCATCAAGAAATTGCAAAATGGAGATACGGGCAAGCACTTAAAAAAACACAAGAAAGACGACCAGACCTGCTCAACAAATAATTTCTCTCAACGCAATTTCAATAGTTTCATATTTAAACTTATATTGTTTTTCTTCCAGAAGTCTTTTAGGTACAACCCTTTGAGAAGATAAAAGGACCTCTGATTGCTCCCCAAATAATAACTTCACCAAATAATCTGGAATAGAAAGCATAAATGGTTTGTTCAAAATTTTGCCAATAGCCGAAATTAAATCGCTGAACCTAACGGGATTTGGAGCTACAAAATTATAGATGCCTTTGAAAGACGCATCGGACAGGCTGGCAAAAATAAGCTCTAATAAATCAGTTATGTGTATCCAAGAAATCCACTGCAATCCACTTCCAATCACAACACCAAAACCAAATTTGTAAGACAATAAAATCCTTTGCAGTGCGATGTCATCTTTCTTAAGTACTATTCCAAATCTGCCAATGACTAATTTGTGAGGCGATTGTAGATTTTGTGCGGATTTCTCCCAATCAACACAAACGCGAGAAATAAATCTACTACCAGGACCCGCAGTTTCATCAATAATTTCATCATTTGCGTTTGGAAAATATCCTATGGCAGAAGTACTGAAAAATCCAATAGACTTATCCTTGAATTTATTTAACTTATCCACAATTGCTTGGGTAGTTTCTATCCTACTGGAATAAATCTGCTGTTTGTATTTTTTGTTCCATCTACGACCTATTGATGCTCCAGATAAATTTACAATGGCATCAACTTCCGGAAGAATTCGCTCCCAATTTTCGTTCCATGAAAAATGCTCTTTACAAAAAGGAAGACTTAGCTGAGCATTTTCTTTGTTCCTTGTTAAAGAATAGATATCATTTCCCCTGTCGTGAAGATAAGTTGCAAGCCTTTTACCTATTCCACCAGTTATTCCTGCGATGACAACTTTCATAGTAACTAAAATATAAAAGATAGTCCAAATTTAAAATTATTATTCAGCAGTGGTGCTTCGGTATTAAATGGCCAATTCATCTTAGTTTTTCTTAATTCATAAATTCCATAGGATAAAGAACTTTTTAATAATGCATTAACTATTGGTGCTGCTTTGGGACTGGATTTAAAAACTTCTTCGATAAATTCATCCAAGAGAAAATGGGAAACTCCTTCGATGAAATAACTTCCCAACCAATACCAAAACTTATGGGCTGGGTAAATTAGAGCCCTTTCAAATCGAAAGTCGAAGGCGAGATAATTAAATAGAACAAAACTAACACCTGAATGAAATGTATTACCAAAGCGAAATTGGTCGGAAAAAATGCCTAATAGCGAACTATCTGGTTGTTGTAAACCACTTAAACCATCAACATTAATTTTAGACCAGTTAAGAGAATTACCAAAAACGAAAAAGAGGTAATTGTTTGGGCCCAACTTATAACCCCAGCCATCATCACTTAGATTAAAGCCAAATCTCCACATACTTGCATCAAGGTTTCCTTTCTCGCTCGAGAACCATTTTGAAGAATAATTTCCAATAAAAAGGCCACTACGAGTAATTTTGAAAATACCATCCTCATGGGCTTTCTCTTCGGACCTAATTTTTGTAAAGCCAAGGCAAAAGATTGCGAAATTTTGAGTTTTAAACTCATTGCTGGATGAAACTCTTGAATACTCTGAACGATTAAAACCAGAATACAAAGACAAGTATGGATGCCTATCCAAGCGATCTCTAAGATTGAAACGTTTAATGAAATCACTCTGGGGATTTGAAGCACTCGTATCGTTATCAAAATATTGCAACTTCGCATAGGTCAAATTAAGTGTAAAGCAAGAAAGAAGTAAAAGTACAAGTAACTTTTTCATATAAACCTCATAATAGTTTCCGAAAATACCATACGAAGTCGACAAATAAAAGTTTCAATTTTTATTAGATAAGGGAATTGTAAAAAAGAATTTACTTCCTTTACCTTCCCCGCTTTCCACCCAAATGCTTCCGCCATTTGCTTCAACAAATTCCTTACAAACGATAAGTCCCAATCCAGTACCTTTCTCGTTTGCAGTTCCCAGGGTAGTATGATGTGCATCAATTCGAAAAAGTTTCTCGATAGTGTCCTTAGACATACCAATTCCCGTGTCTTCTACACAAACTTCAGCAAAACTTTCTTTTCTCTTAGCAGATACCAATACTCGACCATTTGGATAAGTAAATTTAATAGCGTTAGTGATTAAGTTTCTCAAAACAGTTGTAATCGAATTCATATCTGCAAAAACCATTAATCTCTCGGGTAAATCTGCCGATAATTGAACTTGTTTGTACTCAGCAGTAAGTTTTAAAAGAGAAATATTTTGAAGTATTAAATCCGATATATTAAATTCTATCGGAGCGATTTGAAGAGAGCGGGTTTGCGTTCGAGACCATAGTAGAAGATTTTCGAGCAAAGAGTACAACTGGGCAGCACTTTCTTGCAATGGTTCAATAAATTGCAATATTTCTTCTTTTGTGAAGTTTTCAAAATCACTGTACAGAAGTTCAAGAACATTTTTAAAGGCACCTATGGGATTTCTCAAGTCGTGGGCTATGATAGAGAAAAATTTATCTTTGGTTGCATTTAACTGTCGCAGCTTACGTTCAGATTCACGCAACTCCTCCTCTGCTTTTTTTCTAAGTTCGACCTCTTGGAGAGCCTGGTCCCGCATTTTTTTATGTTCTTTTATGCGATATGAAAGATATGTATAATCTTCAACTGAGATAATACCCAAAATTTCATTATTTAGTTTACATTTCCAATTACTGATAGTTGTGTGAAGCAATCTTGGTTGAGCATTTGGCAAAAAAGATGGAAAGAAATTTTTATGTAATTGTGTCGAGAAAACTACGGGAGGTCCACCATCTAACACCGAGGAGATTGGAATAATATACTTAGGTTGATTTAGATGCGGAAAAGCCTCGGTAAGTTTCTTACCAGATATTTGCTCGAATCTAAAATTAGTCCATATCTCTAACTGTTTATTCCAAAAGAGTATATTAAAATCACTATTAATTACACAAATACCAATTGAAACGGCATTAAATAATTCAAAATGAGCAGTATAGTCGATCATAAGCTTAATCTATAAAACCACCTTTTTCAATTATTCTATCTAAAGACCGAATTATGAACGGAACGCTATCTAAGCTACAAAAGAATAAGAAATCCCCCTCAATATCAAGAGATTCGATTTTGAAATGAGTACGTGAATATAGTATAAGGGAATTTTGATCGGATGATAATTCTGATGAGAGGACTTGATTTAGATTTCCAGTAACATACAAAGGTATGGAGTAATTTAGAAGAATACCAAAATTGTTAGCAATTGAGCCAACTAATGAATTCAAAACGATGTTTCCTATTTCAGACAATGTTTCCGCCTGAATTTCATCGAAATCCATATCGTCGTCTTGGTTGCCAGTAAATGCTAAAACAAGCTTTGAAGCTTGTTCTGTTGAAAAAATCAAACAAGAACTCCCGGAAATTTCTCCGGAGTAATTTAATAAAACACAAGAGAGATTCTCAACTCTCCCCAAGCCCTCAAGTTCATTGATTAAGTTTTTAGAGTCAAGTAATTTAATTGATGGAACAGAAAGAGAGACGTGTTTCCCCGATAATGAATTTAGGAGATTTGCAGCACGACCAACACCGATATTAATCATCTCTTGAAATATATCAAGATGTATATTTGTAAAAACCATATTCACATCAATTGTTTAACAACACTTACAAATTCCTCCTCTTTGGGTGGTTTGTTAAGAAATGCAACAGCTCCCAGTTCCAAACAATGAGCTTTAGTAGTCTGCTGAATATCTGCAGATATCACAACGACTTTTTCAGTCCTTTTAGCCTGATTGAGATTTTTTAACACC
>JBKBVP010000300.1:0-2476 GCA_046289495.1 Candidatus Kapaibacteriota bacterium
GGAAAGTTCGAATGCGATTATTACAGATGGATGCTAAGAGACAAAATATGCATTACCGAATTTGTTAGAATGAGTTCTCTGGTTTTGTATAATTACTTGAATTTCAATGTAGTAATTTTTTATTATATGTGAAGTAAGGTGCGTATATTTATGAGTTGCCTGCAAACCAATGGGACACACTCTGCTGAACAAAAGATTCTTAAGTTTGAACCTTAATAATTTATTCACTTATCTTAAATTATGCCTACTACTGCTCAACTTGAAATTCAAAAATTAAGTATTGACCTAAAGAATTTTAGGACAACACCTCAAAAAAAAGAATCCGATGCTGTTAAAGCAATGATTTCTATCAAGCCTGATAGATTTTTTGCTATAATGGAAAGTATAATAGAAGACGGGTATTTGCCGACAGAAAATATTATACTTCTAAAAGACGGTACCAAGCTAATAGTTAAGGAAGGAAATCGCAGGATAGCTGCACTTAAATTAATTCATGGCTATTTTAGAATTGGAGACTATGGAATTCCTTCGTCCATAATTGAAAAAATAAAATTACTAGATACAACATGGAAGAAGGAAAATGCTAAAGTTCCATGTACTGTCTTTAGTAGCACAGAAGCTGATAAAGCCGACAAGGTTGTAACTCTTGCCCATGGTAAAGGTGAAAAAGCAAGTAGAGACCCTTGGAATTCTGTTGCCAGAGCCAGACATAATAGAGACGTAAAGAATGCATCTGAACCAGCTTTGGACATTCTCGAAAAATACTTAAAGACAGGTCAAAATTTAACTGGTCAACAAAAAGAAAGATGGGGAGGAGATTATCCATTAACTGTTTTGAATGAAGCAATTAGCAAAATCCATTCTCGGTTTAGTGTAATAAGTTCTGCAGAATTAGCAAAAAAATATCCAAAAATAAATTTCCTTGCTGGCTTTGAAGAGATGATAAGAGATATTGGTTTGGAGCAATTAGAGACAAGAGAAATAAGAAACACAGATAACGGAAATGACTTTGCTCTTAAATATAACATAAAGCCAATCCCTCAACCTCAAACAACACCACAAGCCGCCAATACTTCAAATACAAATAATCCAACCTCCCAGAATCCAGTAGCAACAGTGCAGTCAAGTGCAACCTCTACACAAAATCAAAACGCTGGAACGAACAATGCTCAACCTCAAGCTGGCCAGTTAACAAGTCAAAATTCAAATCCGCCTGCTAGCCCTAAAGCATATTCAATTAATGACCCAAAACACGTGTTAGCACAACTAAAGAAATTTAGTCCAAGAGGTAATAATCGGCAAAAAGTTGTTGCATTAAGAGACGAGTTAAAGAAATTAAAAATAAACGATAACCCGATTGCATTTTGTTTGATACTTAGGAGCATTTTTGAGATTTCGGCAAAAGTATACGCACAAGAGAAAAGTATCAGTTTGACAAAATCTGGTGGAAAGGAAAAGAAACTTGCTGAACTACTTAGAGACATTACAAATGATTTAACCAATAACAATTCAAATTTGGCAATGGTTAAAATCTTACACGGAGCAATGACTGAAATTGCAAAAGCCGATGGGCTTTTATCAATTACATCAATGAATCAATTAGTTCATCACACAACTTTTTCAATTGTCCCCCAAGACATTTGCACGTTGTTTGGAAACATATATCCTTTACTAGAATCAATGAATTAAAATAATGAGCAAATTTAAAACACCACTAAGATATCCGGGAGGTAAACAAAAATTAACCCCGTTCATACTAGAAATTTTAAAAGCTAATAACATCAGTGGACATTATATTGAGCCATACGCTGGGGGAGCTGGAGTTGCAATTGAGCTCCTACTTTCTAAGAGTGTAAAACATATTCATCTTAATGATTCCGACAGCGCTATTTATGCTTTTTGGCATTCAGTTGTAAATAAATCCGAAGAATTGTGTAGAATGATTTCAAGTGCCTCACTCACTGTTGATGAATGGAGAAAGCGAAAATTAATAGTTCACAAAGGAAACAAAAAAGATTTACTTGAATTAGGGTTTAGTGTTTTTTACTTAAACCGTTGTAATCGTTCAGGTGTATTATCAGCTGGTGTGATTGGTGGCCTTGACCAAACAGGAAACTATAAAATGGATGCAAGGTTTTCCCGTAATGACTTAATTAGAAGAATCGAAACTATTGCAATTTTTAATAAGCAAATTTCAGTTACAAATCTTGACGCTGAATATTATATCGCTAATTACATCCCTAACGTTCCCGAGGACAGTCTAGTTTATTTTGACCCTCCGTATTATGAGAAAGGCAGTGAGTTATATTTAAACTCATACAAGCCAGAAGACCATCAAAAATTAGCCAAACTAATTCAAAAAAAAGTAAGTCATAAGTGGGTTCTTTCTTATGATGGCGTTCCCGAAATCTTAGACCTCTATAAAAAACGAAGGCACTTTCTTTATGACTTACAATACTCGGCTGGAAAAAATTAC
>JBKBVP010000301.1:0-2393 GCA_046289495.1 Candidatus Kapaibacteriota bacterium
AAAATTTACGGAAATGGGTTCTTCAAGCTTTGGAATTGGCTCTTCTTCGACATTCCAGGTTAATTTCTCTGGCATATCACTACCGGCGAAAGTTCGCAAATTGGACCCGCTCTGTTCAATTGTCAGATTCCATCCTTTTAAACTTGCATCAGAGTGAACTTCTGGTAATATCTCGACATAAGGGGGATTGACGACTTTCTCGATTTGAGAAAGTCTAACGGGCGCTGTAATAACCGCACTTGTTGAGAATATCTCAACTCTTTGATTTTCCTCAATGCCTTCTGGAATAGATGGATTTGTCATTTTTTCTGGAAGATTTCTAAATTTAACGTTAATTCTTTCGGGCTCTATACCCCAAACATCTACAAGATATTCTTTTACAGCTAAAGCACGTTTTTTAGACAATTCAAGATTGTTCAATTCCACCCCAGTGTTGCTGTTGCAGCCAATTAAAACAATAGATTCTTTTTGATTTTGCTTAAGCCTCTTTCCAATAATGTTGAGAAGGTTTTCGTAAATCTTCAAAGTATTCCACGGAAGCAAGCCTTCGTCGAAGCTATCAATAGTAGACTTATCAATTAAATTGACCGATGTACTTTCCAACCGCCATTCCCCAGTTGGGAAATAAATGTATGGTAAAAGTGGGAACATCTCTTCGGTTTCAAACTCTTCAATTACCAAAATTGGATTATTTTGAACTTCACCCTGTTTCGACTTTCCAACGACATTGAGTTTGGTCTCCAATTGTGAAATCCTTGGTACTTCTGTTCTATATTTTTCACGAACGTATGTTTTGTAAATGTACCCGTTAGAAACTTTTTCTTTAATCGTTTTTTCGAAAACGGTTTCTTCTAAATAGGTTCGTTCGGATTTCAACCCAAGAACGGCTATTCGGAAAGTATCTCGAACCAGTATAGTATCATAATAATAATGAACTTCAGGTGGAGGATATATTGGAAACCTTGCAGAAATCCCAAAATCTAAATGTGATATTTTCCAATTTTCATTTGCAAGATTTTGAAGTGGAACGAGGAAGCGTAATTGGGGTGAAATCCATGTAGATTTGAAAAGTTCTAAATCATAAGACACACCAAAACTTGGACGAATTAAAAACTTATTAACATTAGGTATGTCTAAGTTCAGATAAACATTTCGCTCTTTCTCCCCGTTGACAAATACAACACTACTCGGCGAAACTAAGACTTCCTTTTGGTCTAATTTGGCTAAAACTAAATTTGAAACATTTAGTCCAAAATTCAACCACAGTTTTTCAAGAATTCTAAACATTAAAACTGGTTCGAAATACAAACCAATCAACTTCGGAACTAAATAATGCTTGACAGTAACAGGTGAAAGCACTATCTGACTTACATCTTCCTCATATTTTACTGGTGTATTGCCAATAAACTCATTTTCTTTAAAAGTTACACTTTCAGTGTTTAATCCACCTTTTAAGCGTAGGGCAAACTCATCAGAGAGTTCCTTATGAGCAAACAAAGAAAGATTCCAACCCAAGCCAAAAGTATTAGTATAGCGGGGACAACAATTTGGTATGTTCTGCAACTTGTTAAAATCAGCGAAATGAACATTAACCCCTAAATCAACCTCACCACCTATGTGAAATATAGGCTTTTTGATTTCATTAGAAAAAATGACAGTTCTTGTAAAAAACATTAACAACAATATAAAACAAATTTTACTCATCATTTTACATTAATAAGTTTAAACAAATGGATTTCTCTATGATTGAAAATTTGCAATAGTAAGAGCGCAGAGGCGTATTCAACATTCGGTATCAAAATCTCTTTAGAACTTAAACCATCAGTATAAACTTCCTCTTCGAAAATTACTTTACCCAATAGATTTGTTAACCGAATTATAAAACTCTTAGGCTCTTTTAGTTCAAATTTTATAATTATTCCTCTTTCGTCATTAGAAACACTTATTAGACCAGAAACTGCTGGTTTAACCAATCGCTTACCTCCCTCGGTACAAATCATAATTGTGATAGAACCAGAGTCTAAAATTGTATTTTTAACTAATCCCAGAGGTAGCCAAATAGGTTCATAAATATTCACTGTAGAATAGTCAGTATCAGAAATCAAGGGTATTCCTGCAATACTAGTTAGCATCTTTTCATTTCCATCAACAATTAGAGAGTCGAAACCTAAGCTAAGTTCTCGAATGTTTCCACTAATTCTTTGAGAAATAATTTTCCCTGTTGACAAAGAAACTGGGTGAAAAACATTCCAAGCGAAGGAAACTTTAAGTTGCAATTGATTAACAGCAAGTGATTTTTCTTTGTCCAAGAGGCTTATGTAAATTGGTAAAGTGCCAAACTCATCTTTTGGATCAAATTGTACATCCCCAGCACGAATTAAAACCTCCTGAGG
>JBKBVP010000302.1:0-2391 GCA_046289495.1 Candidatus Kapaibacteriota bacterium
AAAGGGTTCTTCTGGAGGCAAGGGATAGACGGCATCCTCTTCTTGAGAGACTGAAATTTTTAAGTATTTTCAGCTCGAATCTTGATGAATTTTTTATGATTCGTGTTGCTGGTTTAAAGAGGCAAGCAGAGTCTGGAGTAGTTGAGTTGTCTATGGATGGATTAACCCCAAAAGAGCAGTTAGAGGAAATTCGTAGAAAAGTTTTAGAACTTTATAATTTACACGAAGAAATTTTCTTTAATGAAATAATTCCTGAATTAAATAACTCGGGAATTTTTATACACTCATATAAAGAATTGTCTGAGGCTGATAAGGATTATCTCAAGGAATTCTTCTGCAAAGAAGTTCTTCCATTACTAACACCTCGAATACTTGACCAAGCCCATCCATTTCCAAATTTGATAAACCGTGCCCTGAACATTATCTTTGTTCTTAGAGATAAATCAAATCCCAGCTCACCATTTTTGAAGAATTTTGTGCAACTATCTGATAAAGTAAGACGTTTCGTTCAATTGCCAGGAAAAAATCCGACAGAGTATCATTTTGTACTAATCGAACAAGTTATTAAAGCCAATAGAGATTTGCTTTTTCCTGGTTACGAAGTGATTTCTGCAAATTCGTTTCGTGTTACCCGTGATGCGGACATTGAAATAGCAGAGGACGAAGCAGAAGATTTGCTAAATGCTATTTCAGAACAGATTAAGCTTCGTCACTGGGGCACTGCAGTTGTTCGGCTTGAGGTTAGTACTCGTATGGACGAAAGTTTAGTAAAATTTCTCCAGGAACACCTTAAAATTGCCGATGAAGAAGTTTATAAATTAAACAGACCACTGAAGTTTCCAGATTTTATGGAGTTACTATCTATTGATAGAAGAGAACTAAAAGACAAACCATTTCAGACGCGAATTCCTCCTGAATTATTAATCCCAAATAAAAGTATTTTCGAATGTTTGAGTAGCTCGGACATATTAGTGCATCATCCGTACGATTCATTTACGAATAGTGTTCTTCGTTTTATTCGAAGCGCCGCCGAAGACCCGAATGTCTTGGCTATAAAAATTACACTTTATCGTGTTGGTAGGAATGCTCCAATTGTTGATGCTTTGATGAAAGCTGCTGAAAACGGTAAGGATGTAGTTGTTTTTGTGGAATTGAAAGCTAGATTTGATGAAGAGAGTAATATTGGTTGGGCTAAAGAACTTGAAAATAGAGGGGTGAATGTCATCTACGGGGTCGTTGGGTTTAAAACACATTGCAAGAGTGCTTTGGTTATTCGAAAAGAAGCTAATGAATTAAAAAAGTACATACATCTGAGCACTGGGAATTACAATTCAATTACAGCTCGAATTTATACCGATATTGGCTTATTTACATCGAATGAAGATTTTGCCTGGGATGCTACTCATTTATTTAATTTGCTAACTGGCTACTCCAAGTTTACTGATTGGAAAAAGTTTATTGTTGCCCCAATTAACCTTAAGCAGAAGATTATAGAATTAATACAACGAGAGGCAAAACTATCCAGCCCGGATAATCCCGGCTTAATATTTGTAAAAATGAATTCCTTGGCTCATGAAGAGGTGATAAAAGAGTTGTACAAGGCTTCTCAAAAAAATGTGCAGATAAAATTACTCGTTCGGGGTATTTGTTGCTTAGTTCCAGGTTTAAAAGGACTGAGTGAGAATATAGAGGTGCGAAGTATTTTAGGGCGTTTTCTTGAACACAGCAGAATTTTTATGTTTGGCAATAATGGTAATACAGAGGTCTACCTTTCGAGTGCCGATTGGATGACAAGGAATTTGCACCGAAGAATCGAATTAATGTATCCAGTAGAGGACCCAAAAATCAAAGCCGAATTAATTAAAATTTTGGAATTGTATTGGAAAGACAATACAAAGTCCTGGCGTCTTTTATCAAACGGAGAATATGAAAAACTGAGACCCACTTCCGATGAGGATGAATTTTCAGTTCAGCATTATTTCCTTGAAAGAATCGAACAAGAACGAAAAGTAGGTAAATTTAAAATTTTTTCTATTCCGAAGTAGTTTTGAATGAGCCATCCAACAGTTTTCATAATTGCAGGAGAGAGGTCGGGTGATATTCATGCTTCCAAATTAATGTATCATCTAAAGAAGCTCAAACCTACCGTAAGATTTATAGGTATTGGTGGAAAAACGATGGAAAGCCAAGGTTTACAGAGCTTGGTTCCTTTGGAGAGCTTCTCTGTTGTTGGTTTTTGGGAGGTTTTTAAAAACATTACTTTCTTTCGGAAAACTTTATATGAGTGTGAGAGATTGTTTAAAAGTAATAAAATTGATTTGGTTATCCTTGTTGATTTTCCTGGTTTCAATATTAGAATTGCCGAAATTGCAAAAAAGAATAGCATTCCAG
>JBKBVP010000303.1:0-2384 GCA_046289495.1 Candidatus Kapaibacteriota bacterium
TTTGCAAAAATTAGAGGAGCTGTAATTAGCTCACTTTTGGGGTTGTAGCCTAATGCAACAAATCTTAGCGATTTGTTGTAGGGACTGATTAAAGCTAAACTGTCGTTTCCCCTATGCCAACCAGGGAAAATGAATTCCTCGAATGTAATTTCTAAGTTGTCCTTCTGCCCCTCTTCCTGGAGAATTTTCAATGCCTTCTCGTTTTGAATCGCTCCTGCCAATCTACCACCTGCCTCGTCGCAAATTCTGCCCAGGACTTCGTATCCACGATTTTGAAAGAAAGAAAAAGATATAATCTCGCTGCTCCTATAATCTTTAGCAGGGCAGAGAAAAGCAACAGTGAGGCAATAGACAAGAGAAAATAAAAAATTCCTAATTACACTACTCCTTTTTCGTTTAAAAATTTTCCAAATTTTTTATCCTTCACTATTATATGGTCCATCAACCAATTTCTTAAAAAATTCATTATTTGCACACTAAGAACCGCTTTACCGGAGTTGAAATCTTCGTAAAATCTTTTTACCTCGTCGGTTAGTTTCTCGTGTTCGTATCTATGAGTTTCGTAATCGGGATATTGATACTTTACCATGTGCTCTTCTTCGGTTTTAAAATGTGTGTTCACATATTGAATCAACTCGTGCAAAACTTTGCTAAGCACATCTTTTCCTTTTCCAGCACCCATTGCATCATTAAGCTCATTGATGATATTAATTAAACGCTTGTGTTGATTGTCAATTAATGCAACTCCAACGGAGTAGGAGTTATCCCAATTAATAAAACTCATAATAACCTCCAATTTAAAAAAATACAATTTAAAAAAACTGAGTTTATTAAAAATGATTTTGGATAACTGCAAATATAATGATGAACGGTAACAAATTTAAAATAAATACGTATTTTAAAGTTTGTGTTATTATTTAATGGTAAAATTATGGAAGAACAAATCCCAGCGAAACCACAAATTCCATCTTATTATTCACAAAAAAAGCGTAGCCGTTGGTGGCTACCTGTGGTCATCATTGGTGTAGTATTCCTCTTTATATTTATCGTGTTTATTTCCATCTTAACTTCAATTGGTTCCTTGTTTGAGAAGGAACCAGTTGTTATTAAAACAAACTCTGTACTTGTAATCAACCTTAACACCCCTGTAGTAGAATACTCAGGGGAATCCATTGGCTCGATCTTATCTGGAGAGTCCTCCTTAACCTTTTACGACTTATTGCAAGCTATAAAAGTTGCCTCGAAGGACGAAAAGATAAAAGGAATCTATATCCGTTGCTCTTTTTCAATGATGGGTTGGGCAAAAAGAATGGAATTTGTCGAAGCCTTGAAAAAATTCAAGGAATCTGGTAAATTCATTTATGCGTTTATAGAAGTGGGTAACGAAAATGACTACTATCTCGCTTTACCTGCGGACAAAATCTTTTTAGCTAGAGAAGGTGCAATTGAAATGAACGGCTTTTCTGTCTCTGCTGTGTTTCTAAAGGGATTGTTCGATCAAATTGGAATTGAGTACTACGTCGAGCAATACGAGGATTTCAAATCTGCCGGCGAAACTTATAGCCGAACGAAATTCAGCGATAGTGCACGCATAGCATACAAAGAGCTTATTAGCCAAAGGTACAGATTATTCTTGGACGGTGTAGAAAGATATCGAAAAATTGAAAAAAATAAAGTTATCGAGCTTCTGAACCGAGGGATTTATTCCCCAGATTCACTTTTAGCCTATGGCTTTGTGGATTCACTCTTGAATGACAATCAAGCCAAAGATTTTATTAAAAATGTCTTGGAGGAAAAAAATAAAGGAGACACCTCGAAGAAAAAAGTTAACTTCGTCAGCATATTCGATTACATAAGAAGCGACGAGTTCTCGGCTAATAAGAATACCGATGAAGAAAATGCTATTGCTATAGTTTATGCTTCTGGACCAATTGTGCAGCGTGCTCAAAAATCTCCATTTAGCTTGGATTTAGAAATCGACCCAGACAACTTTATAAAAAACCTTAAAAAAGCACGCGAGGATAAACGAGTAAAAGCAATAATCATAAGAATCGACAGCCCTGGCGGTTCTGTCGTAGCTTCTGATGAAATCTGGAATGAAATAATTAAAACAAAGAAGGAGAAGCCAGTTTACGCATCGATGAGTGATGTTGCAGCTTCAGGCGGTTATTACATCGCAATGGCATGCGATACAATCATCGCACACCCAGCTACCATCACTGGTTCAATTGGTGTTATTTCGATGATACCAAACTTTAGTGGTATGCTCAATAAACTGAAAATCACGGTAGACACAATATCGACAAATCCTTCCTCACAAGATTTGAATTTACTACTTCCCTTTACCAAAAGACAAAAAGAAAAACTATCTGAAATAACAAAAC